>DATEKK010000108.1:0-1268 GCA_035277485.1 Gemmatimonadaceae bacterium | reverse complement strand
CAAGAACGAGATGGTGTTCCCGGCCGGCGCGCTGGTGCCGCAGACGTTCGACCCGAAGGCCGACGATGGCGCCAACTACGGTTCGTTAGGCGCGAGCTGGGCGGGCCACGAGATGACGCACGGCTTCGACGACGAGGGCCGCCACTACGACGCCCAGGGCAATCTCACTGATTGGTGGACGCCGGCGGACTCGAAGCGGTTCAACGCGCAGGCCGAGCTGGATGCGAAGCAGTACGACGGCTACATCCAGGTCGATACGTTCCACGTGAACGGCCACCTGACGTTAGGCGAGAACATCGCCGACTACGGCGGCGCGCTCACGGCGTACGACGCGCTCGAGCAAGCGCTCCAACGCGATGGCCGGCCAGGTCTCATCGACGGGTTCACGGCCGAGCAGCGCTTCTTCATCGCCTACGCGCAGAGCTTCCGGGTGCACTCGCGGCCGCAGAGCCTGATCACGCGCGTGAAGGTGGACCCGCATTCGCCGGAAAATTGGCGGGTGGACGGTCCGTTGTCGGACATGGAGGCGTTCGCCAAAGCGTTCGGGTGTAAGCCCGGCGATCAGATGGTGAGGCCGAGGAACTTGGTGCCGAACATCTGGTGACATCGGCGCCCCTGGAGAGTCTCCTCGCTCTGAGGAACACGGATCAGATCTGATAGAGCGGATGGTACGGATCGCTCGACTTCCATCGAGGGTTCGTCGCGGCGGGCGGGACTCCTCTGAAAAGGACTCAAAGGAGTCTTGCCCCCGCCGTGAGGAATTATCGATCGACATCGAGCAATCCGCACGATCCGCTAAATCAGATCTGATCCGTGTTCCCCAGAGCGAGGAGATTCCAGAGGCGAGTCGCAGGCTGAAGCCACCTGTGGACCCTTGCCGCGCGCCGCGCGTTAGTTGACCACGGCCAATGTGAATCCGTCATAGCCTTTTCCGCCAACGGTCTGGATCGTGGTCGCACTCACGCGCTGGTCGTGCGCGAGCGTGTCATGGAAGCGTCGAACGCCTTGCACGTTGGCATCGTCGCTCGACGCGTCGGCGAGTTTGCCCTCGCGCACGACGTTGTCGACGATGATCGTCGAGCCGGGGTGGGAGAGCGCGAGCGCGCGCTCGTAGTAGTCGGGGATGCGCGGTTTGTCGGCGTCGATGAAGATGAGGTCGAAGGGCTTCACCGCCTCGGCGATCAACTGATCGAGGGCGTCGAGCGCGGGACCGACGCGGATGTCGACGCGGCGGGCGAGGTTGGCGCGCCGGAGGTTGTCGCGCGCGA
>DATEKK010000107.1:0-2365 GCA_035277485.1 Gemmatimonadaceae bacterium | reverse complement strand
AGGTGGACGAAATCTGCGGTCTCGGGCACGGGAGAGCCACTCTACAAGGGGGTGCCGATGGCACCCCCTTGCGAGATTTTCGGCTCAGTGATGGTCACGGAAACCGAAGTGCAAGCCGCCGAATACGGCGCCGGTGACGGTCGTGCCGTCCTCCTTCAGGAAGGCCGCAGGCCCGTCCGAAGCCCTACCCATGAAGGCGAACTTCGTCGTGCCGTTGCGTGTCCAGCTGCACGTTCGGCCGGTGTAGCTGACGGCCGCCTTGCCGCTGAGCGTGATCGTTGCAGTCGACGGCGCGCAGCTGACGGTCATGGTGCCGTCGTCCCTGTCGCCGTCGTTGTCGGAGAACGTCTTCGACGTCGCCGACGACCACGTCGTCGAGAGCGAGGCGGTGAAGCCCGCGCCGGACGCGGTGGCCGAGCTGGCGCCGAAGCTCGTTCCCGTGCCGCTCAGTTTCGTCAGGGCGTTGAACCCGCCGAAGCGGACGCCGCCGTGGTGATCGTGCCCTCCGCCCCACGCAAACGCGGACGCCGGAACTGCGAGCGCAGCGGCCGCGACGAGAGGTAGCAGTAGCTTCTTCATGGTGCAGGCGTGCCCGCGGTGGGTGGGCGCGATGCGTAAAAGGGCGGTAAAGCAGCTCCACGGCTAAAGCTGACGCCCTTAGCTGCCGAAAGTCAGCCTGCCATGTTGGCCCCTGACCCGCGCTTCGAGCGAATCGACGCGATGGACGGTCGCGACTTCGAGGCTGCCGTGGCGGAGCTGCTGGAGATGCTCGGTTACGAAGACGTCGAGTGCACGTCGTTCTACGACAAGGGCGCGGACATCCTCGCGCTCAAGAATGGCGCTCGGATCGCTGTGCAGGTGAAGCGCTGGGCTCGCCCGGTCGACCAGAAATCTGTGCTGCAGCTCGTCAATGGCGTCAAGCAGTACGAGTGCGATCGCGGGCTACTCGTCACGAACAGCTTCCTCACCGAGCCGGCTGAACGAACTGCCAAGACATGGGGAATCGAAATTTGGGATCGGCGGACACTCGCCGAGTTTGCTCAGGGCCTGCCGCCCAAGACCGACCCCAGCCGATGCGCCGAGTGCGGTGCCTGGATTACAAAGGGCGTCCAGCAGTGGTGCGTCTCGCACCCGGCGCGGTACGGCGGATTCGTCTACTGCCGGAAGCACCAGGCCCGGGCGCGGCGACGAGCTGGCTGAGCAGTCGTAGGATCACGCCCGTGGACGAGCACCTCCGGAGCGCATGCTTTGCATCGCTCGATGTGCTCTGCGCTCAGTTCGGCGAGGACGTTCCCTATAGAGGCGGGTTGGATCGTGGCTTCCCGTACGGCGGGCGTCGGGTGCCGTTTCTATCCCCGCAGAAGGGCATCTTCCGCGCTCGTGCCCAGACGGGCCCGGCGGCTCTCTCGGTCAACACGTCCGCGAAGTCGCCCTACGACGACGAAGCCGTGCCGGACGGATTCTTCTACGCGTACCGTGCCGGCCCGGTTGACCAGCCTGACAATCGAGCGCTCCGTGCCGCGAGGCAGTCGCAGGATCCGCTCGTCTACTTCGTTGCGACGCGACCGGGGTGGTACCGGCCGATCTATCCCGCATACGTGACCGAAGACGACCCAGTCGCGCGGCGCGTGCTTCTGACGCCTGGCCGCATGATCGGTGCGCTGGAAGAGCCGGAGCCGGCTCTCGTCGAGGATCCGCTCGAAAGAAAGTACGCGGTGCGGGAGACGCGCGTCCGCCTGCACCAGGCGCGCTTCCGAGGTCGCGTGCTCGTCGCGTATTCGAGCCTGTGCGCGATCTGCAGACTCAAGGAGTCTCGCCTCCTAGACGCGGCACACATCGCCGGTGATCTCGAAGTGAGAGGCGAGCCCGTGATTGCGAACGGGCTCAGCCTCTGTTCGATCCACCATCGTGCTTTCGACCAGGATCTTGTCGGTGTCTCACCGGAGTACACGGTTCATGTTTCAAGGCGACTGCTTGACGACGAGGACGGCCCGATGCTCGAGCTCCTCAAGGCCTTTCACGAGAAACAGATAGTTGTGCCTGTGCGACCCGCATGGAGGCCCGATCGCGATCGTCTCACGGCGCGGTTCGCGGGGTTCGCCGCGAATGCTTAGGCGATCGTGTACGCCATGAGAATCGCGTCCACATCCTCGCCGGCCCGCCGGTAGTGCGCCTTCCGGTAGCCCTCTTTCTCGAAGCCGAACTTCTCGTACAGCCGGATCGCGGGCTCGTTCCAGGGGAAGACGTGCAGCTCGAGCTTCCGCACGCCGGCCGTCCGCGCCCAGTCGACCGCCGCCTCCAGCAGCGCCCACCCCACGCCCTGCCGCCGCGCGCTCATCGCCACCATCAACCCGATGTCGGCGAC
>DATEKK010000106.1:0-61061 GCA_035277485.1 Gemmatimonadaceae bacterium | reverse complement strand
CACCAACCGCGTGATGTCGTTGTACATGACAATGACGAACAGCAGTGCGATCACGGCCAACCCGAACCGCATGAGGTATTCGCGCGTGCGCATGCTGAGCGCGCTGCCCTTCACCGCTTCCGCCACGTTCACGAGAATCTGCCCGCCATCGAGAATCGGCACGGGCAGCAGGTTGAACACCGCGAGGTTCACGCTGATGATCGCGATGAGCCGAAGGACGGTCGCCCAACCGGCCTGCGCCGCAACATAACTCGCGTGCCCGATTGCCACCGGTCCGCTCAACGTGCGCACCGAGAGCGTGCCGTTGAGCAGCCTGCGCAGCGCCGTGAGCACCGAACCGGCCACACCCCACGTCTGCTGCCACCCCGCGTCGAGCGCCTGCCCAACGGAGATCGGAAGCCGCTCGATGTCCGAGCGCTGATACGCGCCTATGATCCCCGTCGGCGGACCGCCATCCTCGGCGGGCACGGAGTCCGGCCTAACGGTGACGGTGCGCGCGGTTCCATGGCGCACCACGGAAAACTCGATCTTCTTTCCCGGCGACTGCTGCACGTGCGATGTCATCTCGTACCACGTGCGCACGGGGTCTCCGCCCACCGCGACCACGCTATCGCCGGCCTCGAGGCCCCCGCGCGCGGCGGGCATGCCGCCCACCACCTTCCCGATCACCGGCGCGAGGTACGGCACGATGGCCCCCGCCACCGAATCCCGCGTCGCCGTGTTAGGCGCGCCCACCGGAATCGTGATGGTACCGCGATTGGTGGTCACCGTCATCGTCGGGCCCGCCGCCGAGTCGAACCGGCCGTCCACGTCGTTCCACGACGACACCGCACGGCCGTCGATCGCGCGAACCGTGTCACCGCTGTGCAGTTGGCCGAGCGCGGGCGCCGACGCTACCGCGCGGACGTCGCCGATCACGCGCGTTCGCAGCAGCGGAATGCCGTCGGTGTACGCCATCGCGCCGTAGATCGCGAACGCGAGCAGCATGTTCATCGTCACGCCGGCCAGCATGATCACGAGGCGCGCCGGCAACGACTTCGACTCGAACAGCCGGCTTTCGGGAATCGGCTTGGGTCCGAACGGCGCCATGCCTTCGGGATCGTACCACCGCGGCAGCGCCTCGCCCTCGGTCGGATTCTCCGGAGCCGGCTGCTCGGTGCCGCCCTCGAGAATCGCCATCGACGAATCGTCGCGCGACGCCATGCGCACGTAGCCGCCAAGCGGAATCGACGCGAGCACGTATTCGGTTTCGCCCCACTTGCGGCTCCAGATCGCCGGGCCGAATCCGATCGAGAATCGCGGCGCGTACACACCGGTGGCCTTCGCCGCCAGGAAGTGTCCGAGCTCGTGCACGAAGATCACGACCCCGAAAACGAGGATGATCGCGAACCAGGGCAGCACGCCGCTCAGCACTGGAACATCTCCCGTACGTGGGTCCGCGCGGCGACGTCGGCGGCGACGAGCGCGTCGCGCGTCTCGCCGGGCGCGTCGCCAAACGCGTCGAGCGCCGATGCGATGCCGCGCGGCAGGTCGCCGAACGCGATGCGCCCGTCGAGGAACAGCGCGACCGCCTGCTCGTTGGCCGCGTTGAACACCGCGGGCGCGGCGCCGCCGCGACGCCCCGCGGCCAGGCCTAACTTGAGCGCCGGAAAGTCGGCGGTGCGCACGCGCTCGAACGTGAGCGGCGACAGCTCGACGGGGTCGAACGGCGGCACACCGGTGTCCGTTAGGCGCTCGGGATGCGTGAGCGCGTACAACACCGGCAGCTCCATGCTCGGCACACCGACCTGTGCGAGCACGCTGCCATCGACGAATTCGACGAACGAGTGCACGACGCTCTGGGGATGCACGACCACCTCGATCTGATCGTACGACAAGCCGAACAGGAAGTGTGCCTCGATCACCTCGAGCGCCTTGTTTGCCAACGTGGCACTGTCGATGGTGATCTTCCGGCCCATCCGCCACGTGGGATGCTGCAACGCATCGGCCACCGTGGCCCGCGCCACCCGCTCACCCGGCCACGCGCGGAACGGCCCGCCCGACGCGGTGATGATCAGACGGCGAACATCGACCGCCTGTCGGCCGGCGATGCACTGCAAGATCGCGCTATGTTCGCTATCAACCGGCACGATCTCACCCCCGCCCTCCCGGCACGCTTCACTCACTAACGAGCCCGCCATCACCAGGGTTTCCTTGTTCGCGAGGGCGACACGCTTGCCGGCCTGCACGGCCGCAAGCGTCGCATCCAGCCCCGCTGCGCCGACCACCGCGTTGATCACGATGTCGACGTCCCGGCGCTGCGCGGCAGCCACCAAACAGCCGGCGCCGCAGGCCCATTTGCTCTGCGGATCGACGCCGTTACATACGACGCCCACGAAGGTCGGCTGGAATATCTCCGCCTGCTCGCGCAGCAGCGCGGCGTTGCGGAACGCCGTGAGCGCGCGCACGCGAAACCGGTCGGGATGCCGTTGCAACACGCGCAGCGCCGTGGTCCCGATCGACCCGGTCGACCCCAGAATGGCGACGCCGCGCGGCTCGGTGCTCATCGGAAGGCCGGCAGCAACACGTGCGGGAAGGTGAACGCGAGATACGCCACGGGCAGCGCGAACAGCAGCCCGTCGATGCGGTCCAGCACGCCGCCGTGTCCCGGGATCAGGTGCGAGCTGTCCTTCTGGCCCGCCTCGCGCTTGATGAGCGACTCGGCCAGGTCGCCTAACTGAACGGCAACACTGACGCCCAAGCCGAACGCAATGGCGATCGCCGGGCGCATCGCGAGGAGCACGTGCGGCGAAGGCAGCACCCATTTCGCGTAGCACCAGCTGGCCACGGCGCACACGACGAGCGCGCCCACCGCGCCTTCCACGGTTTTCCCCGGACTCACCGACGGTATCAACTTATGACGCCCCATGGATCGCCCAACGAAAAACCCCGCGGTGTCCGAGATCCATGTGAGCACCAGCGGATAGAACAGGAGCACCGAGCCGGCCACGCGTCCAACCGCGTAATTGTGATAGCGGAGCCCGAACGCGAAGCTCAAGAATCCCGCCCCGTACAGAATACCGAACACGGTCACTGCAGCAGCACCAATTGGATGACCGCCCGGGCCGCGCGCGAAGATCGCGAGCGCGAACACGGCCGCGACGAGCACCGCGCCTAACGTGAGCACCGGCGGATTGAAGTGGCCCACCTGGTAGCCGAACACGCCGATCGGCAGCACGAACGCGAGCGGAACCCCAACCACCTCCATCGGTTCGTACGACCCGGCGCGCGCCAACTGAAAGTATTCGGCGGTGGCGAGCGCCCCGGCCAGCGCGAGCAGCGCCGCGAGCGCAAAGCCGCCCGCCCAGATGATCGCGAGCACCACCGGAATTGCAACGACCGCGAACAACACGCGGGCCGTCAGATTCGATACCGCCACGATCGACTACGCGGAGACGCGACCGAACCGCCGGTCCCGGTTCTGGTAGGCCATGATCGCCTCGTACAGGTGCCGCCGCGAAAAATCCGGCCACAGCACCGACGACATGTACAGCTCCGCGTACGCGCACTGCCAGAGCAGGAAGTTCGAGATGCGCTGCTCGCCCGACGTGCGAATCAGGAGATCCGGATCCGGGCAGTCGCTCGTGTACAAGCGGCTCCGCAGCGCTTCCTCGTCCACGGCCTCGAGGTCGAGACGCCCGTCGCGCACGTCGCGCGCGATGAGCTTGGCCGCGCGCACGAGCTCGGCGCGGCTGCCGTACGAGATGAACAGGTTGAGCGTGAGGCGCGAGTTGTCCGCGGTCATCGCCACCAGCTGCTCGGCCGCGCTCGCGGCGCTCGGCGTTAGGCGAGACAGGTCGCCTAACATACGCACGCGGACGCCCTGCGCGTGGAGCTCCGCCGCCTCGCGCGCGATGTACTCCTGCAGGAGCGACATGAGCGCTTTGATTTCGGTAGCCGGCCGCTGCCAGTTCTCCTGCGAGAACGCGAACAGCGAGAGGACTTCGACCCCGGCTTCCAGCGAGCCCTCGACGACTGCCCGAACCGACTTCATGCCAGACCTGTGGCCTAACGGACGCGGCAGGTTGCGCTCGCGCGCCCACCGTCCGTTGCCGTCCATGATGATCGCCACGTGGCGCGGCACCTGGCCGTTCACGCGTATCTGCGCCAGCAGGTCGGCCGCTTTCATGTCAGGGGTCCCGCACAGGTCGCACGGCCGTCAGACCTCCATGATCTCGGCTTCCTTCACCTTGAGCAGGTCCTCGAGCCTGGCCATGTAATCGTCGTGCAGCTTCTGCAGATCCTTGTCCGCGTGCTTCTTGTCGTCCTCGGATACTTTATCGAGCTTTTTCGTGAGCTCGCGTGCGTGCGTGCGCGCATGCCGGATGGCGATACGCCCTTCCTCGGCCAGCTTGTGCACGACCTTCACCAGCTCTTTGCGCCGCTCCTCGTTGAGCGCTGGCAACGGCACGCGTATCACGCCGCTCTGCGACGCCGGATTGAGGCCCAGATCCGAGTCGCGAATGGCCTTCTCGATGGCCGACGTTAGGCCTTTGTCCCACGGCGTGACGGTGAGCAGACGCGCCTCGGGCGCAGACACGTTCGCGACCTGCGCGATCGGCATCTGCTGGCCGTAGGCTTCGACGCGGACGGTGTCGAGCAGCGACACACTCGCCTTTCCACTGCGGATGGACGCGAACTCGCGCTTCGAGTTCTCGAGCGCCTTGTCCATGTTCGTCCGCGTGTCCTTCAGAATTTGCGCGATGGAGCTCATTGGACGATGGTCCCGACGCGCGCGCCGCAGATGGCGTCGGCCACGGCGCCCCGTCGTTGAATGTTGAGCACGATGAGCGGCAAGTTGTTTTCCGCGCACAGCGTGATCGCGGTCTGATCCATCACGGCCAGGCTCTGCACGATCACGTCGCGATAGCTGAGACGCTCGTACAAGGTCGCGGTGCGATCCTTTTTCGGGTCGGCCGTGTAGATGCCATCCACGCTCGTCGCCTTGATGATGACGTCAGCCTTCATCTGAATGGCGCGCAGCGCCGCGGCGGTGTCCGTGGAAAAATACGGGTTGCCCGTGCCGCCCGCAAAGATCACGGTGCGTCCCTTCTCGAAGTGGCGCAGCGCGCGGCGCCGGATATACGGCTCGGCAACTTCTTCCATGCGGATCGCCGTCATCACCCGCGTCACCACGCCTTTCTTCTCGAGAATGTCCTGCATCGCGAGCGCATTGATGACGGTGCCGAGCATGCCCATGTAGTCGGCGGCGACACGATCCATGCCCATCTTCGAGAGCTGCGTGCCGCGCACGATGTTGCCGCCGCCGATCACGAGTCCGACGTTCACGCCCATGGCGACCACGTGCTTCACTTCGTCGGCCAGTCGCTCGAGCACATCGAAATCGAACCCGATGCCGCGCTCTCCGGCGAGTGCCTCACCGGAGAGCTTGAGCAGAATCTTGGAGTAGCAGGGCGCCGCGGTGGTCACCGCGGGCTACTCCTGTCCCATTTGGAAACGCGCGAAGCGGCGCACCACAATGTTCTCACCCATCTTGGCCGACACCTCCTTCACGAGATCGCCGATCGTCTTCTTCGGATCGCGGATCCACTCCTGCGACATGAGCACGACCTGCTTGTAGTACGCCTCGACCTTGCCATCGACAATCTTCCCGATCAAGTGCTCGGGCTTGCCGCTCTCACGCACCTGCTGCTCGTAAATGCGACGCTCTTTCTCGATCGCTTCCGCCGGCACACCACTCTTGTCGACAGACACGGGAGCGGCGCTCGCGATGTGTAAGGCGAGCTCTTTCACGAGTTCCTTGAACTCGGGATTGCGCGCGACGAAGTCGGTCTCACAGTTGACTTCCACAAGCACGCCGACTTTGCCGTTGTGGTGGATGTAGCTGCCGATCTGTCCTTCGGACGCGGCGCGGCCGGCACGTTTTTCGGCTTTCGCGATGCCCTTGGCGCGCAGATACTCGGCTGCCTTGTCCATGTCGCCCATGTTTTCCTCGAGAGCTTTCTTGCAATCCATCATCCCTGCGCCGGTGCGTTGGCGCAGTTCCTGGACATCTTTGGCAGTGAATTTTGTGGTGGTCATGAGTCCGTTCCTTCGAGCAAGTGATTCGCTTTCATAAAAACGCCGCCGGCACCGGGCCGGCGGCGTATGAATTCTATCAGGCTGTCTATCGACAGCGTTGGCCGAGTGGCCGGCTCGTCACTCGGATTGTTCCTCGGCGCGCTCGCCGGAGTCGGCGTCGTCCGCCGCTTCCGCGGTCTCGCCCGACGCTTCCTCGCCACCCGACTTGAGTCGCGCGGCGATGGCTTCCGGCTTGGCCCGGCGACGACGCGTCCGGCGACGGCGACGGCGCTCGCCTTCATCGGCGGGCTCCGAACCGCGATCGCTGCTGTACGTCGTCATGCCGCCTTCGGCCTCTTCTTCCACCTCTTGGCGCTTCGGCGCCTCACGCCTGGCCTCGGCGATCGAGTCGGCGACCGCGTGCGTGATGAGCTCGACCGAGCGGATCGCGTCGTCGTTGCCGGCGATCGGCACCGAGATGAGATCCGGATCGGCGTTCGTGTCGACGATCGCGATGAGCGGAATGCCGAGCTTGTTCGCTTCGGTGACCGCGATGCGCTCCTTTTTGGAATCGATCACAAAGATGAGACCGGGCAGGCGCTTCATCTTCTTGATGCCCGCCAGGTACTTGTTCAGCTTGTCGCGCTCGCGCGACATCATGAGCTGCTCTTTCTTCGTGTAGTCCTGGAAGGCGCCGCCTTCTTCGGTGCCCGCTTCGAGATCCTCGAGGCGCTTGATCTGCCGCTTTACCGTCTGGAAGTTCGTCAGCAGCCCGCCTAACCAGCGCTCGGTGACGTACATCGCGCCGCAGCGTTCGGCTTCACTCTGCACGATCGCCTTGAGCTGTCGCTTGGTGCAGACGAAGAGGACGTTCTCGCCGCGCATGATGACATCGCGCGCGAGCTTCTGCGCGAGCTCGAGCTGGCGCAGCGTCTTCTGGAGGTCGATGATGTGAATCCCATTCCGCTCGGCGAAGATGAACCGGCGCATCTTCGGATTCCAGCGGCGGGTTTGGTGTCCGAAGTGGACACCGGCTTCGAGGAGCTGCTCGAGGTTCGGCTGTGTCATTCCCGTATCCTTGGTTGTGTCGACCGCGTCCGTCGTTGCCAGTGCACCACCGGGAAACCCGGCACCAGTGCCCGACTCGGGACGCGTGAGAGATACCGGCCGCCCAACCGGGCAGCCGGCTGCCTAACGACTACCGCTTGCTGAACTGGAACCGCTTTCTCGCCTTCGGACGGCCCGGCTTCTTGCGCTCGACGGCGCGCGCGTCGCGCGTGAGGAGTCCCAAGTCGCGGAGCTTCCGACGGTGTGCTTCATCCACCTTGACGAGCGCGCGGGCGACGGCGAGGCGCAGCGCGCCTGCCTGTCCGCTCTGCCCGCCGCCTTGCAAGGTGGCCTTCACATCGAAGCGGCCTAAGGTATCGGTCGCCGTGAATGCCTGTTGAATGGACGACACGAGGGTCGCGCGGGGAAAGTAGTCGCCCAGCGTGCGGCCGTTCACGTCCCACTTGCCCGATCCCGGCTGCACGTACACGCGGCAGACGCTTTCCTTGCGGCGTCCGATGGTGTGAATGGTGCCGTCCGCCATCACTCGGTCTCGCTCTTGAGGTTGAGCACGACCGGCTGTTGGGCGGCGTGCGGGTGTTGGGCATCGGGGTACACGCGCAGCTTGAGGCGCAGCTTCTGGCGGCCCAAGGCTGTTTTAGGCAGCATGCCGAACACGGCTTTCTCGACGACGCGTTCGGGGTGTTTGGCGAGCATGGAGGCGAACGGCGTATAGCGTTCGTGGCCCATGTAGCCGGTGTGCCGGAAGTAGCGCTTCTGTTCTGCCTTGCGGCCGGTGACGCGCACTTTGGATGCGTTGATCACGATGACGTGATCGCCGGTGTCCATGTGCGGGGTGAACATCGGCTTGTGCTTGCCGCGGATGATTTTCGCGACTTCGGACGCCAGGCGTCCGAGCACGAGTCCGTCGGCATCGACGACGAACCAGCGGTGCTCGATGTCGGACGGAGTGGCGGAGTACGTTTTCATGCGTGTCGGAATTGGGTGCGCCGGTCTGGGAAACACAGACTCGTAAGCTACGCAAGCACTTAGGGGATGTCAACGGAGGACTGGGGACGGAGGACTGGGGAAGCGCTCGCTTCGCTCGCTTGGGGAAGCGCTGACGCTTGGGGAATCGCTCTGCTTGGGGAAGCGGCGGCGACGCCGCCTTGGGGAGTGGAATGACATCAATGGTCTGCGAGCGTGGAGTGCCTCGCGCAGACGGACCGGGTTCGGCTCTCACTTCGCGCGGACAATTGATGTTCTTCCGCTCCCAAGGGCGGCGTCGCCGCCGCTTCCCCGAGCGGAGCGATTCCCCAAGCGAGCGAAGCGAGCGCTTCCCTATTCCCTGCCTAACTGACCCTGTTTCTTCGGCTCGGGCAGCAACGTAAATCGCTTGCCCTTGGGCGGACGATACGCGCGAAAGCCACGGCGGTCGGTGGTGAACGCGGTGGTGATCGCCAGTGCCTCGGAGAGGGCCACCAGGCACGCGTCGGCGAAATCCATCGGCGTTCGGCGGTATTGCTGCATGAGCGACGTGGCGCGGCGGTGGCCGCCGGTCTCCAGGCCGACGATTGGGATGCCGGCGGCGAGCAGAAAGTCGAGCGGCGCGTGCGACGGGCCACCGCCCCGGCCAACCAGATGGCACGCCTCGGTCACCACCGCCTCGACCGTTAGGCATCGCCGAATCACATTGGGCAGCTCGGCGGCGCACTCGGCGTGCCATGGATCGCGCCGGTCGAGGATCGCCACGAGCGGGCCCGTGTCCAACAGCACATCGCGTTCGACCGGGCTCATGCGGACCGGCTATGGGCGCCAGTTGTGGCGGCGGACGCGCGCAGCGATCTCGTCGCGCTCGATGGCTTCGGGGTCGAGGGCGAGCGAGCCCACCAGCCCCGATACCGCGCGCATCGGAGCCGCGGGATCGGGCTCGGTGGGCTCAGCGAGATACGCCGCGAGCGCTTCGCGAACGACCTGGGCCTTTGGCACGCCGAGCGCACGCGCGCGACGGTCGATGTCACGCAGCAACTCGTGGGGCAGGCGCAGCGTCAACTGGCCGTCTCGCATGCAATGCAATGTAGTGCAAAAGCACTGCACGAGCAAATAGGGGCTGAGACTGCCCGCCGTCACTCCAGCTCGATGAGCATCGCACCTTTTTCGACCGCGGCGCCGGGCGACACGACCACGCGCTTCACCCGCCCCGCGCCGCTCGAGCGCAGCTCGTTCTCCATCTTCATCGCCTCCATCACGACGAGCCCCTGCCCCGCCTTCACCTCATCGCCCGGCGCCGCGAGCACGCGCACGATGAGTCCCGGCATCGGGGCCACGAGCGGCTGCGGCCCCGTTGGGCCGGCAGCTTCGGCCGTCAGGTCGCGGATGGTGCGCGTGCGCTCATCGAGCGCTTCGACGTCGTAGGTATAGCCGTCGATCCAGAGCACGTAGTGCCCCCGCGACTCGCGGCGCCTGACGACCACGCGGTGCACCGTGTCGCCGATCGTGACCAGGCGCACCGGCGTCCCCTCGATGTCGACCAACGCGGCCGGAATCCGCTTGCCCGTCACGGTCACGGCATCCGGTTCGACGTCGACGGTGACGCGCGTCTCGCCCATGGCGACGATGTATTTCACTCAAGCCTCCGGAACGAGCTCGCACACGGTTTCGACGTGCGCCGTTTGCGGGAACATGTCGAACGACACGAGCGACGCGACGCGCCAGCCCGGCAGGCGGCCCACGTCGCGCGCGAGCGTCGCGGGATCGCAGCTCACGTAGAGAATGGCCCGCGTCGACGCGCGTTGGTTCTCGAGTACCTCCGTGACGCGGGCGTCGACGCCCGCGCGCGGCGGATTGAGGACCACGACGTCCGCGGGGAGCGCCGCGGGCAGCGCGTCTTCGACCCGCGCCGCCACCGCCCGCGATCCGTTAGGCAGCCGCGCCGCGCACCACGCCGACGCGTCGGCGTCCAGCTCGATCGCCGTCACCCGCCGCGCATTCGACGCGAGCGCCAGCGCCGTGAGGCCCGTGCCTGCGTACGCATCGATCACCTGCGCCGGGTCGTGGGCGAGCACGCGCTCCACGACGTAAGCGCGGAGCGCGTCCGCCACCGCCGCGTTCACCTGCGCAAACGAGGCCGCGAGTGACGAGTCATCGCCGCGCGAGGCGGCCCGCACGGCGCGCGACGACCCCTCCGGTTTCCACCAGATGGACGCGAGCGATGGCGCGCGCTCGAGCACGCGCTCGGCGCTGGTCCACTGTGCGCCGCCCTCGATCACCAGTGACCCCTCGCCCCCGTCGTCGAACCGCACCGCGCCCCGGAGCTCGGCGGCGTTAGGCAGCGCGTCGCCGGCCGCGAGCACCTCGCGCCACGCAGCCAGCACGCGGTCTTCGGTGATCGGACACTCGCGCAGCTGGAACACGCGCGCCGGCTGGTCGTACGGGTGCAGCCCGGCAGTCCAGCCGCGGCCTCGTGCGCGAAGGGCCAGCGTGAGCTTTCGACGGTACCGCCAGGGCGACGGCGCAGGCCGCACGGCCGGCGGTGCCATCGTTGGGCGGCGCGCGATGCGCACCATCGCGTCGCGGACGATGTCGGCCTTCGCCCGGCGCTGGGCGTCGTAGTCCACGTGCTGCAGTTGGCACCCGCCGCACCGATCGGCGTCGTAATGCGAGCACGTCGCGGCCACGCGATCCGGCGACGCGCTCTCGAGCGCGACGAGCGTCCCGCGCGCGAACCGTCCTTTCTGCTGATACGACACGCGCACTACATCGCCCGGCGCGGTGCGCGGCACGAACACCACCATGCCGTCCGCCCGCGCGACGCCGTCGCCGCCGGCCGCGATCGAATCGATGCGCAGCTGCGCGACCGGCACTAGCCCTCCACCAATCCTTCGCGGCGCGCGGCCAGCCGCCACGCCGCGCGCTCGTCCCGCGATCCTTTTCCGTTAGGCGTTGCGCTCGCCGACGGCGCCCGGCGCACGCGTTCCTGCTCGGCCAGGAGCGCGGCGGCGATCATCGCCGCCATCTCGCCGTCCGCTGGTGCGCCGCCGCCCGTGAGCGATGCCAGCCGGCGCTCGAGCCACTGGATGTCGATCGCGCCGCGGCGGAACTCGTCGTCTTCCATCACACGCAGGTGGAAATCGCGCGACGTGTCGACACCCTGGATCGTGAGCTCGAGCAGCGCGCGGTGCATGCGCGCAATGGCGGCATCGCGTGTGGGTGCGTGCACGATCAGCTTGGCGAGCATCGGGTCGTAGTGCAGACCCACTTCGCTGCCGATGCCGATCCCGCCATCCCACCGCACGCCGGGACCGCCGGGGAGCCTCAGGTACGAGATGCGACCCGTGCCCGGCAGAAACCCGTTGGCCGGGTCTTCGCTCGTGATGCGGCACTCGATCGCCCATCCGTTAGGCACGATGTCGTTCTGGCGGAACGGCAGCGCCTCCCCAGCGGCCACCCGGATCTGCCACTGCACGATGTCGATCCCGGTCACGAGCTCGGTGACGGGATGCTCCACCTGCAGCCGCGTGTTCATCTCGAGGAAGTAGAACGCGCCTTGGGCGTCGAGCAGGAACTCGCACGTGCCCGCGTTCACGTAGCCCGCCGCCTGCGCGGCGCGGACCGCGGTGTCGCCCATGCGCCGCCGCAAGTCGGGCGTGACCGCGACGCTCGGCGCCTCCTCGATCATCTTCTGGTGGCGGCGCTGCACCGAACATTCGCGCTCGCCTAACGAGAGCATGGTGCCGTGCGCGTCGCCCAGCACCTGGATCTCGACGTGGCGCGGCCCCGCGATGTATTTCTCGACGTACACCGCGTCATCGCCGAATGCGTTCCGCGCTTCGCGACGGGCCGCCTCCAGCGACGAGGCCAACTCGCCCGCCTCGCGCACGACCCGCATGCCCTTCCCCCCGCCGCCGGCCGCCGCTTTGAGCAGCACGGGAAATCCGAATCGCTCGGCGATCTCGCGCGCCTCGCGGGCGTCGCGCAGCGGTTCTGTGGTGCCCGGCACCACCGGAACACCGGCCGCGATCACGAGGCGGCGCGCTTCCGTCTTGCTCCCCATCGCCGCGATCGCCTCGGCCGGCGGTCCGATGAACGCGAGCCCCGCATCGCGCACCGCGCGCGCGAAGTGCTCGCGCTCGGCCAGGAATCCATATCCGGGATGGATGGCCTGGGCGCCCGTGCGTTGGGCAGCCGCGATGAGCAGATCGGCCCGCAGGTAGCTCTCGCTCGAGGCTGCGGGCCCAAGGCGCACGGCGCGATCCGCTTCGCGAACGTGCGGCGCGTGCGCGTCGGCGTCGGAGTACACGGCCACCGACGTGACGCCGAGCTCGCGGCAGGCGCGGACAATGCGCAGCGCGATCTCGCCGCGGTTGGCAATCAGAATCGTATCGAACACGCGGCGGGGCGGCTGATGGTTAGGCGGCGGAACCGGCGTGCGCGGCGGCGTCGACGAGCGCGTCCAGCGGCGCGCGCGCGAACTGGGTGCTGCCGACGAAGGCGTAGCGAATCCGGCGCTCCGCGGCGTCGATCAGGAACGAGGCCGGGTGGGCCGTGTTGAACGAGGCGAGGCCTAACGGATGCCACACGCCGTAGCGTTTGATCACGCTGCGGTCCGGATCGCACAGTAGCGGGAACGGATACGAGACGGCGTAGCGCGCGAGCGCGCCGGCGATGCGGTCGCACGCCTGCGCGAGCACCACCGCCACACCGAATCGTTGGGTATCGAAGCGAGCCATGTGATCGCGCAGCTCCCCGAGCTGCCCGCGGCAGTTGGGTCACCACATCCCACGGTGAAACACCAACAACACGCCACGCCGGTCGGCGAGGAGCGAGTCGAGCGTGACCGGCACATCGGCCGCCGCATCGCGCAGCGAGAACTCGGGCGCGCGATCACCCAGTCGCAGCGTGCTACTCGGGCGCGGCATCAGAGTGGAATGTTGCCGTGCTTCTTGGCCGGGTTGCGATCGCGCTTCGTGCGCAGCGTCTCGAGCGCGTCGATGAGCCGAGGACGCGTGTCGCGCGGGTCGATGATGTCGTCTACGTAACCGCGGCTCGCCGCCACGTACGGATGCGCGAACTTGTCGCGATATTCTTCGATCTTGCGCTCCGTGGCATCCTGCGGATCCTTGGCGCCGGACAGCTCCCGCTTGAACAGAATCTCGACGGCGCCCTTGGGTCCCATCACGGCGATCTCGGCGGTGGGCCACGCGACGTTGTAATCGCCGCGGATGTGCTTGGAGCTCATCACGTCGTATGCGCCGCCGTATGCCTTGCGCGTGATCACGGTGAGCTTGGGCACCGTCGCCTCGCAATAGGCGAACAACAATTTCGCGCCGTGTTTGATGATGCCGCCGTGTTCCTGCGCGGTGCCGGGTAGAAATCCGGGCACGTCCTCGAAGGTCACGAGCGGGATGTTGAACGCATCGCAGAAGCGGATGAATCGCGCGCCCTTGAGGGACGCGGCGATATCGAGCACGCCCGCCAGCACCGCGGGCTGGTTGGCAACGACTCCCACGCTGAATCCACCCAGGTGCGCGAAGCCGCAGATGATGTTCCCCGCGTAGTCCTGCTGCACCTCGTAGAACTCGCCGTCGTCGACCACACGTGTGATGATCTCGTGCATGTCGTACGGCTTGTTCGGATTCTCAGGGACCAACGCCAGGAGCGCGTCGTCGCGGCGGTCCCGCGGATCGGTGCCGGCGCCGCGCGGCGGGTCATCGAGATTGTTCGACGGCACGAAGCGGAACAGGTCGCGGATCGCGCCGAGGCACGCGAGCTCGGAGTCGAACGTGAAGTGCGATACGCCCGACGTGGCGGCGTGCGTATCCGCGCCGCCTAACTGCTCCATCGTCACGTCCTCGTGCGTCACCGTTTTCACGACGTTAGGCCCGGTGACGAACATGTACGACGTCCCGCGCACCATGTAGATGAAATCGGTGATGGCGGGCGAGTACACGGCGCCGCCCGCGCAGGGGCCCAAGATCGCGGAGATCTGCGGGACCACGCCCGATGCCAGGGTGTTGCGGAGAAAGATGTCGGCGTATCCGCCTAACGATACGACGCCTTCCTGGATGCGCGCGCCGCCCGAGTCGTTGAGTCCCACCACCGGCGCGCCGTTGCGCACGGCGAGATCCATGATCTTGCAGATCTTTTCGGCATGCGCCTCGGACAACGACCCGCCGAACACCGTGAAATCCTGCGAGAACACGTACACGAGTCGGCCCGCGATGCGTCCGTAGCCCGTCACCACACCGTCACCGTAGACGAGCTGGCCGTCCAACCCGAAGTCGGACGACCGGTGGGTGACGAAGCGATCGAGCTCGACGAACGTGCCCTCGTCGAGGAGCACGTCGAGACGCTCGCGCGCGGAGAGCTTGCCCTTCTTGTGCTGCGCCGCGAGACGATCAGCGCCGCCGCCCTGCTCCGCCTCGGCGTTCCGTCGCTCCAGTAGCTCCAGCTTCTCTTTCATGCTCATAGGAGCCGCAAGTTAGTGCCGGCGCGAACGTGCATCCAGCGGAAGACCGGCTGCTCGCTGGTCAGTTGAAGTGAGCGGACCGCCTACAGAGCTTCCTCGCTCTGAGGAACGCGGATTGGGCGGATTGAGCGGATCGTTCGGGTGCGACGACAAGCGCGTCGCCCTAAGTCGGCTGTTGGCAACAACGACAACACAATTCCTTTTTGCCGTTCTCTAAGAAATGTCTTCGGACACGAGCAATGATCGGCGACTCCGCAGCCGAGCGATGCGCCCAATCCGCGTAATCCGCCCGATCCGCGTTCCTCAGAGCGAGGAAGCCCTCCACGCGCACGCTCGATAAAGCACGCAGCGCCCCGCCCGACACAGAGTCAGGCGGGGCGCCGCGAAAAAGTCAAAACGAGCAACGGTCAGACTGCCGGATCTACCGGGCCGTCGACATGAGACGACGGGTCTTCACTGTCCATCGGAATGACCTTGGACGGCGTCTCGGGGCGAGGCGGCTGCTCTTCCGGCACGTTCGTCACTGCGAGCACGATGCGCCGGTGAATCGGGTCGACCTCGAGAATACGCAGGTCGAGGTTCATGCCCTCGTACACGACGTCGGCTGGACTGACCACGGTCTTGCCCATGTTCAGTTGGCTGATCGGAACGAAGCCCTCGATATCGTTGCCGATATCGACGACGACACCCTTGTCCATGAGGCGCGCAACCTTGCCGCGCGTCTCCATGCCGACCGGGTACGTCTCGCCGATTCGCAGCCACGGATCCTCGGTGGCCTGCTTGAGTCCGAGTGAGATGCGCTTGTTCTCGGCGTCGATGTTCAGGATCACGACGTCGACCGTGTCGCCCTTCTTCACGACTTCCGACGGGTGCTGGACACGCTTCGTCCACGACATGTCGGAAATGTGAATGAGGCCGTCGATGCCCGGCTCGATTTCGACGAACGCGCCGAACGAGGTGAGGTTGCGCACCTTGCCCGAGATCCGCGTGCCCACCGGGTACTTGTACGGCAGCACCACCCACGGATCCTGCTCCGTCTGCTTCATGCCGAGCGAGATCTTCTCTTCGTTCGGGTCGACCTTGAGCACCACCGCTTCGATCACTTCGCCAATCGATACGAGCTTGGACGGGTGACGCACGTTGCGCGTCCAGCTCATCTCGCTGATGTGCACCAGACCTTCGATGCCCGGCTCGAGCTCGATGAACGCGCCGTAGTTCGTGATCGACACGACCTTGCCGTGGACGCGCGTGCCGACCGGATACTTTTCCGCGACGTCCTTCCACGGATAGCTCTGGAGCTGCTTCAAGCCCAGCGAAATGCGCTCGCGCTCCCAATCGATGTCGAGGATTTTGACCTCGAGCTCCTGGCCAATGTGCACGAGCTCCGACGGGTGCGAGATGCGGCCCCACGACATGTCGGTGATGTGGAGCAGGCCGTCGACACCGCCCAGGTCGATGAACGCACCGAAGTCGGTGATGTTTTTGACGACGCCTTTGCGGATCTGGTCCTTCTGCAGCTCCTTCATCAGCTTCTCGCGCTTGCCGGCTCGCTCGACCTCGAGGATCACGCGGCGCGAGACGACGATGTTGCGGCGGCGCTTGTTGAGCTTGATGATCTTGAACTCGTACTTCTGGCCTAACAGCTCGTCGATGTTAGGCACGCGGCGGAGCGCGATCTGCGATCCGGGCAGGAACGCGTCGACGCCCATGAGGTCGACCACGACGCCGCCCTTGATCTTCTTGACCAGCGTGCCTTCGACGGGCTGATCGTTCTCGTACGCCTGGCGGATGCGCTCCCACACGCGCATGAAGTCCGCCTTCTTCTTGGAGAGAACGACGGAGCCTTCCTGGTCCTCGAGGTGCTCGAGCAGGACTTCGACTTCGTCGCCCGGCTTCAAGTCCGGATGGTCCTTGAACTCCTCGAGTGGTACAGCGCCTTCGGATTTGAATCCGATGTCGAGGATGACCATGTTGTCCCGGATCTCCAGGACCTTGCTCTTGACGATCTCACCCTCGTCGATGGACGCGAGCGTCCCGGCATAGAGCTCGATCATGCGCGCTTCTTCTTCGGGAGAGTACTCGTCCTCGTCCCAGCGGTTGTCGCCGTGGGCGAGCAAACGGAGCGCTCCGCGATCGTTGTCGCGCCGGACCTGGTCGGTGTCTTTCGTGTCTTCGGTTTCGAGTTGGGGCATACCGGACTGATCTCCGAGTCGCGGATTGAGTCGCTCGCCGCGCCGAGGTTTGGGTGGACAGCAAAGGGCCCGACGCCAAGTGCGCCAGGTAGGAACCGTCAAACATAGTGGCTCAGGATTGACGAGGCAAGTCGCGCGGCTATGCCAACTTAGAGGGCGGACAGTGCCGGACAAGGCCGGACAGAGCCGGACTGTCATGGTGCGGCGTCGAGTCCGTCTTTCATGGCGGGACTGACGGCAGCTACTCGTGTCCCTTCCGCTTTGCCCGCCTTCGCGCTCAATCGAGGTGGAGCTTAACTGCGTTACGACACACGATGCGCTTGAAGCTTGGCTCCGGACCAAAGACGAACAGGAGTCCGACTTCCAAGCGAGTGACGCGCAAGTAACTGAACAACTGCTTGCTTCCGTATGCCGAGGAGGATGGTGCCCCTTTGACTTCGATGACTAACTGATCATCGACCAGCATGTCGAGTCGTTGAACACCGATTCGCTCTCCTCTGTAGAACACGGGGACGCTCACTTCCCGCGTGACCTTGTGACCGCGCCCGCGAAGCTCACGCTCGAGCGCCGCGACGTAAAGCTGCTCGAGAAGTCCCGATCCGAGCGCATCGTAGACGGCGTAGAACGCGCCGATCGCTGATTGTGTCAGCTCCTCGCCGATGAGCCCGATACGTCGCATGCAAGACAGTTACACGACGGGCCAGCCAACTTAGGAGCAGTCTATTGCGCGCGGTGCCATTTGGCGGCGTTCTGTTGTCGCCTTTGTCCGCCTTCAGTCCGGCATTGTCCGGCCGTGTCCCGCCTTGTCCGTCTTTAAGACTCGTCTAGCCTTGTCCGTCTTCCGGCATTGTCCGGCCGTGTCCCGCCTTGTCCGACTTCAGCACCTTCACGAGCGCGACGATGCGCTCGACCTGTTCTTCCTGCGTCAGGTACGTCGTGTCGAGGAGCACGGCATCCTTCGCCTGCACGGTTTGCGTCGAATCGCGGGCATCGCGCTGCACCAGGCGCTCGGTTTCTTCCGCGATTTCCTGATCCTTAGGCGAGCGGCCGAGTCGTTGGATGAGGCGGCGGCGGGCGCGCTCCCAGGGGTCGGCGATCAGAAAGATCTTGAGGTGCGCGTCGGGGAACACGACGGTGCCGATGTCGCGTCCGTCGACGACGACGCTGCGTCCGGTGGCGAGCGTGCGGACCTGCGCGTTGACCCAATCGCGGACGCCGCGCATCTGCGCCACGCGCGAGACGTGCTGCGTGACCGTGCCGCCGCGCATCTCCTGCTCGAGCTCTCTGCCATCGACGAGCAGCACGAACGCACGGCGCTCATCGCGCGCCGTTACGCGTTGGGCGGCCCGCAGCACATCGGACTCGTCCCAGGGTTGGGCATCGCAGGCGCGCAGCACGGCAGCGGTGGCGGCGCGGTACAGCGCGCCCGAGTCGATGTGGTAGAAGCCTAACCGTTCCGCCACCCAGCGCGCGGTAGACGACTTGCCCGCCGCGGCCGGACCGTCGATAGCGACGATGATCGGCGTGGCGGGATCGCGAATCCGCGGGACATACGGCGGCGTCGAGTGGCTCATCTACCGATCCCGGACGATTGCGCGGGCGATGTCGTCCCAGAAGCCCGGGTACGACACGTTTACACATGCCGTGTCATCGATCTCGATCGCATTGTTAGGCAGCGCGCGCAAGACACCGAATGCCATCGCGATGCGATGGTCGCCATGCGTCTCGATGCGGCCGCGAAGGGGACGAGTCGATCCCTCGATGCACACGCCGTCGGGCAGCTCGTCGGCGTTCGCGCCCACCGCGCGCAGATTGGCGACCACGGTGGCAATGCGGTCGCTCTCCTTCACGCGCAGCTCTTCGGCTCCGCGAATCGTCGTGGTGCCGCTCGCACGCGATGCGACACAGGCGAGGAGCGGCAGCTCGTCGATCATGGACGGCACGTCATCGCGGCCGAGGTCGATGGCGGTGAGCGATGATGGTCGAGCGATGATGGTGCCCACCGGTTCCCCGCCCTGCGACTCGCCTTCGTCGAGCGTGAGGTTGGCGCCCATGCGCGCGAGCGCCGCATAGAACCCGGTGCGCGTGGGGTTGAGGCACACGTCGGGCAGCATGAGCTCACCCTGGTTCGCGAGCACGGCGAGCGCTGCGAGAAACGCGGCGGAGCTCGGGTCGGCGGGCACGCGCATGTGGAGGGGCGCGAGGCGATCGGCGACCTCCAGCCTAACGGTGGCGCCGAGTGTGTGGACGGTCGCGCCTAACGCAGTGAGGATGCGCTCGGTGTGGTCGCGAGAGCGCGCCGGCTCGTGCACCGTCACCTCGACGCCGGCGGCCAGTCCCGCGAGGAGAATCGCGCTCTTCACCTGCGCGCTGGCGGTTTCGGAGCGCCACGCGATGCCGTGGAGGTGTCCACCGGTGATCGTCATCGGCAAGCCATCGGCGGGCGCGACGTCTACGGTGGCGCCCATCTCGCGCAGCGGTTTCGCGATGCGGCGCATGGGACGGCGGCTCAGGCTCGCGTCGCCCACGAAGCGACTCGTGAACGGCAGCGCCGCGGCGACGCCCGCGACGAGTCGCGTGGTGGTGCCGCTGTTGCCGCAATCGAGGTCGGTCGATGGCGCCGTGAGCGCGCGCGGTCCGCGGCCGACGATCGTGAGGTCCGCCGAGAGCGGCGGCACGGGCACGCCGAGCGCGCCTAACACGGTGGCGGTGCTGTGCACGTCCGCCGACGGCAGAATGTCGCGGACCCGCGAGGCGCCGGAGGCGAGAGCGGCGAAGATGAGCGCGCGGTGGGAAATCGATTTGTCGCCCGGGACCCGGATCGTGCCGCCGACCCTCATGCGCGGCGCTCTCCGCCGTTGCCGCCCGCGGCCTCGCGGCGCCAGTTCATCGCGCGCTCCCACATTGCCGCCAGGCGCTGGTCATCGTGGGCGTCGAGGACGGCGCGCAGCTGCGCGATGGTCGCCTCGAGCTGGCCCAGCGCGGCGCGGAGCTCGTCCGGCGCGCCGCGCAGCAGCATCGGCCACGCGCCTAACGGAGTGGCGGCCAGGCGCGTCGTGTCGCGGGCACCCGAGCCCGTCGCCGCCGGGACGATGCCGGCGGTGGCCATGGTATGGGCGAGCGCCGTCGCCGTGAGCTGCGGCAGGTGGCTCACCCACGCCATCAGCCGATCATGGTCCGACGCCGTGCGATAGTCCAGGCGATGTGCGCCAGCGGTGCGCCACAGCCAGTCGGCCGCGCGACGCCCGCGCGCATCCAGACGGTCCTCGATGCACACGGTGGCACCCACGAACATGTTGGCGCGGGACGCGCCAAACCCGTGGTCGTGCGATCCGGCCAGCGGATGCGTGCCGACGATGCGGCTCCAGAGCGACTCGTCCATGCCTAACGCTTGCCGCTGCTGCAAGCCGCCCACGTGGAACACCCGCGCGGGAGGCTGCACCACGTCGACCACCGCGCGCGCCACTTCGGCGATCCGGGCGAACGGCACGGCGAGCACCACCGAGGTGGCGCCGTCGCAGAGGGCCGCGAACGGCGCGGCCCCGCCCGCCACCTGGATGCCGGCGGCGGCCGCGAGCTCGCGGTCGCTCGTCGATGTGCTCCACGCGCGGACGTCGACACCTTGTGCGACGAGTGCGCGCGCGAGCGAGCCGCCAATGCATCCGAGTCCGACGATCGCGACCGGCCGTCGCGCGGGCGTGGACGATGTCATCGCAGCCACTGCTCGAGCGCGGTGGAGGCGTTGGTGCCGGCGTCGCGATATTTCACGATCACGGGCGACTGCACCGAGAGGCCGTGCGCGCGCGCCCACTCGCCGGCGAGCGGCCGCGTGCCGGGTACGACCACCGCGCCGGCCGGGATTTCGAGCGGCGCGTCTCCGTTAGACCGGTACGTGGTCTCGCGCACGGCGTCGTGCACCGGCACGCCGCGCGTGAGAATCACGCCGGCCGCGAGCACGGCGCCTTGGCGCACCACGGTGCCTTCGTACACACCGGAATTGCCGCCCACGAACACATCGTCCTCGATGACCACCGGCGCGGCGTTCACCGGTTCGAGCACGCCGCCGATCTGGGCGGCCGCGCTCAGGTGGACGCGCGCGCCGATCTGCGCGCACGATCCGACCAGCGCGTGCGAATCGATCATGGCGTTGGGGCCGACCCAGGCGCCCACGTTGACGTACATCGGCGGCATGCACACCACGCCCTTGGATAGAAACGCGCCCCGCCTCACGGTCGATCCGCCGGGCACGATGCGCACGCCCTGCGATTGCTGGATCGGCTGCGCCGGGAAGAGATGCTTGTCGAAGAACCGGAACGACGACTTGCCGCCTAACGACATGTCGGTGACGTGCCCGATCCGGAAGCCGAGCAGGATGCCCTGCTTCACCCACGGCACGGCGCGCCAGTGGCCATGCACATCGCGCTCCGCCGCGCGCACCTCGCCGCGCTCGAGGGCGCCGAGCAGTGCGTTCACCGTGTGCTCGACGTCGTCCACCGGCATCTCGGCGGCCGGCGTGTCCATGAACTCGCCGATCCGGCGTTCGACCACCGCCAGATCGAGGAACGGCATGGCGTAGCTCACGCGAGCGCTCCGGCGGCTACGAGCGCGGCGCGGACGTCGCCCGACAACTCCTCGCGCAGCGGGACTAACGGAAGCCGGAGCACGTTCGACGCGCGGCCGAGCATCGCGAGCGCGGCTTTGACCGGGATCGGGTTCGACTCGATGAACGCCGCGCGCATCCACGGCGTGAGGCGTTCGTGCAGCGCGCGTGCACCCGCGAAATCGCCGGCGCGGCAGCAGTCGACGAGCCTGGCCATGGGTCCCGGCGTCGCGTTCGACACGACAGAAATGATGCCGTCGCCGCCCGCGGCCATCACCGCCAGCGTGAGTGAGTCGTCGCCCGATAGCACCGAGAACCGCTCCGGACGGTCGCGGATGATGTCCATGATCTGACCGAGATTGCCGGACGCTTCCTTCACCGCGACGATGGACGGGATCTCGGCCAGCGCGAGCGTCGTGCGCGCGTCGATGTTGCTGCCGGTGCGGCCCGGCACGTTGTACACGATCACCGGCAGGTCCACCGCGTCCGCGATGGCCCGGAAGTGCGCGATGATGCCGCGCTGCGGCGGCTTGTTGTACATCGGGCTCACGTGGAGCAGGTGTGTGGCGCCGGCGGCGCACATTTCCTCGGAGAGCGCGATGGCTTTGCGCGTGTCGTTAGACCCCGCGCCGGCGACGACCGGCACGCGGCCGCGCGTTTCGTCGACCACGATCTCCACCACGCGGCGGTGCTCGGCTACCGTCATGGTGGCCGCTTCGCCGGTGGATCCGCACGGCACGAGAAAGTGCACGCCTTCGGCGATTTGCCACGTGACGAGCGATCGTAAGGCGCGTTCGTCGATCGAGCCGTCGTCGGCAAACGGAGTGGCGAGTGCGGTGCCGCAGCCGAAGAATCGCGTCGTGGGCGTCATGCTCGAGGTACCTCGGCCAGAAGAAAATCGCGCATCGTGTACACCCCGCGCCGGCCGATGAGCCACTGCGCGGCGGCGAGTGCCCCTTCGGCGAACACCCGCCGGTCGCGCGCTTCGTGCACCACGCGAATTTGCTCGAACGCCGCGTCGAGGAGGAGCTCGTGCGTGCCCGGCACCGCGCCCACGCGCACGCTGCTCACCGGAATTTCGCTTCCGAAGGCCGCCGTGGCGAGTCGTTGCAGCGCAATCGCGGTGCCCGATGGCGCGTCGCGCTTCGCCGCGTGGTGGGTTTCGACGATGTGCGCGTCGAACGATCTGGTGCGGGCCGCGAGTCGCGCGGCAACCTCGGCCACCTGCCAGAAGAGATTCACCCCGATCGAGAAGTTGGGCGACCAGAGCAAGGCGCCCGCGCCGCTGAGCACATCTTCTTCGACGCGGGCGCGCTCGGCGTCCCAGCCCGTGGTGCCGCTCACGACCGGGCATGCGGCGTGCACACAGGCGCGCACGTTGGCGGGCGCGGCGCGGCCCGTGGTGAACTCGATGGCCACGTCGGCGCCGGCCAGAGAGCCGGGAGTGATGCCCGTCCCATGGTGGTTGGCGCCGGCATCGATGATCGCGGTGACGGTCCAACCGTGCTCGATGGCGAGCTGCTCGACGGCGCGGCCCATTTTCCCGTGGCCGATGATCGCGACACGCGGCGCGCTCATGCGGCGTCCGGCCGGTCGAAGAACTCGGCGTGCAGGGCGCGCATCGCTTCGCCTAACCGATCGCCGTCGATGATGATGGTGAGGTTGATCTCGGTGGCGCTCAGCGAAATCATGTGGACGCGCATCCCGTGCAGGGCGCCGAGCGCCCGGGCCATCGTGGTGCTGTCGCCGCCCAAGCCGGCGCCCACTATGGCGACGACGGCGCGCTGGCGCTCGATGGACACATCGCCTAACGCACGGAGGTCCACGAGCAGCGCGTCCAACCGCGACGGATCGTCTACCGTCACCGACACCGACACCTCCGAGGTGGCCACGACGTCCACCGACGTGTGGTGGCGCTCGAACACCTCGAAGAGGGTGCGCAAAAATCCCGGCGCGAGCAACATCCGCGAGGAGTTGACCTTGATCACCGTCACGTTTCCCTTGCCGGCGATCGCACTCACGGCGCGGCGCGGCGCGTCGGCGGTGATGCGTGTGCCCCGCCCTTCCGGCCGCCGCGAGTTGAAGATGAACACCGGAATCCCGCGCTGGACGGCGGGCGCGATCGTGCTCGGGTGCAGTACCTTGGCCCCGAAGGTGGCGAGCTCGGCCGCCTCGTCGAAGCGGATCTCGTCGATGAGGCGCGCGCCGGACACGATGCGCGGATCGGCGGTGAGCATCCCGTCGACGTCGGTCCAGATCTCGATGGCCTCGGCGCCTAACGCAGCGCCGAGGAGGGCGGCGCTGAAATCGCCGCCGCCGCGGCCGATGGTGGTGGTGACGCCGGCGGGCGAGCGCCCGATGAATCCGCCCACGACCGGCACCCGGCCGTTCGTGACCATGGGCGCGATGACCCGGCGCGCGCTTTCCGTAATCGCATCCAGGTCGGGGATGGCCCGCGTGTGCAGCTCGTCGGTGACCATCACGTCGCGGGCGTCGACCAGCTCGGCCGCAAGACCATAGCGGCGAAACGCGGCATGGACGAGTGCGGCCGAGAGGAGCTCGCCGTACGCGGCTATCGCGTCGAGGCTGCGCGGCGTGAGGTGGCCCAACACGGAGAGCGCCTCGGAGAGACTGGCGAGCTCGTCGCACATGGCGCTCAGCTCGCCGCACGCGTCGTCGGCGTCGCCCCCTTCGCCTAACAATGCCTGCGCTTCCGCCAGGTGGCGGTCGCGGAGGCCCTCGATGCCGCGCAGCGCGACGATCAGCTGGCCCTTGGCCGCCTGCTCGGCGGCCGCGAGCAGCTCGTTGGTCGCGCGCGCCAGTGCCGAGACGACGACGACCGGGCGGCGCGGCGCGCGGCTCCTCGTGATGGCGGCCGCACGGGCGATCGCCGCGGCATCGGCCACCGACGTGCCGCCGAACTTGACGACGATCACGCGCCGAGCAGTCCGCGCGCGACGAGGAGCTCGGCGTTGAGCACCGACGCGCCGGCCGCGCCGCGAATGGTGTTGTGGCCTAACGCAACGAGACGCAGATCGAGGATGGGGTCGCGGCGCACGCGCCCGATCGTGACCCGCATGCCGCGGCCGGCGCCGGCGTCGCGCCTGGGCTGCGGCCGGTCGATGTCGCGCGTCACGGTGATCGGCGGCACGGGCGCCGACGGCAGGTGGAGCGACTCGATGGCGCCGCGCCATCCCTCGTACACGGCCACCGCGGCATCGGCGTCGGCCGAGCGCGCGAGGCCCACCGCGAGGCACACGGTGTGTCCGTGCTCGACCGGCACGCGCGTCACCTGCGCGCTCACGGTCATCGGCGCGGGGATGACGCCCTCTTCGCCTAACGAGCCGAGGAGCTTGCGTGTTTCCGTTTCGATCTTCTCTTCTTCGCCGCCGCCGATGTACGGGATGACGTTGCCGAGGATGTCGAGCGACGGCACGCCGGGATACCCGGCGCCCGACACGGCCTGCAGCGTCGTCACGAAGACCGTGTCGACGCCGAACGCCTGGTGGAGCGGCGCGAGCGCGAGCGCGACGACCATCGTCGAGCAATTGGAGTTCGTGACGATCGCGCCCGGCCAACCGCGTCGTTCGCGCTGCCGATCGATCAGCGCGAGGTGGCCGGGATTGACTTCGGGGATGAGCAGCGGGACATCCGGCTCGAGGCGGTATGTGCGCGCGTTGCTGAGCACGAATCGTCCCGCGCGCGCGAACGCGGCCTCGACGTCCGCGGCAGCGGCGGCGTCGAGGGCCGAGAAGACGAGGGGCGCGTCGATGCACGGGGGATCGCAGGGCACGACCGGCATCCCCGCGACGCGCGCCGGCATCTCGCTGCCTAACCAATGCGCCGCGTCGCCGTACGCCTTGCCGGCCGATCGCTCGGATGCGGCGACGGCGGCGAGCTCGAACCACGGGTGGCCGTCGAGCAGCCGCACGAACGTTTGGCCGACGGCGCCGGTCGCGCCTAACACAGCGACCGGGATGCGCCGCGCGGGCGGAGACGCCGGTGCGTCCATGGTCACGCGAGGAGCGCGCGCACGATGCGCACGTAGGCATCGACCGCCGCGCGCAGCTCGCGGACATCGATGAACTCGCGGGGCGTGTGCGCCACGTGGATCGACCCCGGTCCGAAGAGCAGCGGCGTGCCCCATCGCGACAGCAGCGGAATGTCGGTCGTGAACGCGACCGGCGCGGAGCGAAATCCCGGTATGGTGTGAAAGCGCATCGCCGGAATGTGGGAGCCGTATTCGATCTCGGCGCGTCCGTCGGCCCAGCGCTCGACCATGCGCTTGATCGGCTCGACGTCGCCCACCAAACGGAACATGAGCTCGCAGTCCGCGCGGTCGGGAATGATGTTCGCCTCGGTGCCGCCGCGCAGCGTCCCGATGTTCACGGTCGTGTCGCCCAAGACCGGATCGCGCGGCAAGTCGAGCTTGCGCAGCGTCGGAAGGAGATCGAGCATGGGCTCGATCGCGGAGCGACCGAGCTCGGGGTAGGCGGAGTGGGCGGGGATCCCCGATGTCCTCAGGTAAACACGCAGTGATCCCTTCGCGCCCGATGCCAGCGTGCTCTCGGTCGGCTCACCGTTCACGAGATATCGGCTCGTGGCCGCCAGGTGATTAGCCGCGCGCGCGCCGTCGGATCCGCGCTCCTCTCCAACCACGAAAAGCAAGTCGACACGCTGCTCGTTCTCGTTCGCGAGCTGATCGGCCGCCACAAGCATTGCCGCGGCGATGCCCTTCGCGTCGCATGCGCCGCGACCTTGCAGGTGATCGCCCTCGAGGGTCGGGCGAACGAACGGTGGGACGGTGTCGAGGTGGGTGGAGAGGGTTACGCCGCCGCCGGCACGTGAGGCCCAAACGTTTCCGCGACCCTTGGTGACCTCTTGCACGGTCACATTCCACCCTCGCGCGACGAGCCAGCGGGCGACGAAATCGACCGCGCGTCCCTCGTCGCCGGATGCGGATTCAATGGCCATGAGCTCGGCGGCGAGCGCGACGACGTCGGTCATGGCGCAACAAACTAGTCCGACGTGCAATGCTATGCTACGGCGCTCTCGTGCACGGGGCGCTATGCTGGCTGCGCGTCACGATTTCATTCTGCGTACGGCCGTTTGGCGTGTACGCAAGGGGTGGGTGCGTTGACAGGGAGAGCGAAAATTTCTATGTTGGCAAGACCCGAACAGTTGCCGAAGATAACCAGTAATCAACATTGAGGTTGCACTTGATCTCTATATATCCAAGTAGCTGTGCTGTAATAACTTAAGTATGAATATCAACATAGTTCCTCCACAAGATGGTTACGTCGCCCTACGGCGCTCAGACGCCGTCGTTAGTCAACATCACGTGCGCCACGCGTAAGGCATCGCGCGAAGCATGTCCAACACGCTCCGTCGTGTCATCGCACGGTAACAGTGCACCGATCTCGCACGAATCCGTCAGGGTTTCGCCTGATGACGGCGCTCGTTGTACTCGGTTGATGCACATGTGGACGCCAGACGGGCACTCGTCCAACGGCGACGTCACGACCATGTTGCGGTTGTATCTCGTCGACCACTATCACGCACACGGCGAACAGACGCACGTCGTGTCGTTCGACTCGAGTGGGTGGCGATGTACACGGTCCGAGCAGTGTGGTGCGGTAGCGATTGCCAGAGCGGAACACGAACGGATTGAGCGCGGAGGGTCGTCATGACTCGACAATCCAGAGGCGGAGGCGGTGCTGGACGCGCTCGCCAAGCACGCGAAGCGCGGACGCGTGACTGTGCTCTATTCTGCGAAGGAGGGGACCATTAGCAACGCGGAGGCGCTCGTGCACATGCTCGAGGCGCGCGGTGCGCACACGCCCGCACACCGTTAGGCGCGCTCGAGGTTAGCTCTCCTGTAGCGACCGGCTCGGATCGACGCGTGTGGCGCGGCGAGCCGGCGCCCACGACGCAGCCACCGCGATCGCAATCACAACGATCGCGAGGGCGATGTACGTCACGGGGTCGGCTGCGCTCACGCCGTATAGCTGATGCCGCAACACGCCGCTCAGCGCGAGCGCGGCACTGGCGCCCACCACAATACCGGCCAAGGCCATCATCATGCCCTGCCCGATCATCATGCGCCGGACGTCGGCCGGTCGCGCGCCGAGTGCCATGCGAATACCAATTTCGTGCGTGCGCTGCCGCACAGTGTATGCCATCACGCTGTACAACCCGATGGTTGCTAACGCGGCTGCGCTCGCGGCGAACACACTCACGAGCAGCATCGCGAACCGGCGTTGGGCGAGCGACGCATCGAATACCTCCTCGAGCGATTTCACGTCCGTGAGCGGGGCGCCTGGTGCTACCGCCCGCAACTCGCGGCGGGTTGCCGCCGCCAACGCTGGCATACTTCCGCGGCCGCGCACCACGACCGAGAAAGTGCCGTAGGCAAACTGCGCGACCGGCAAGTACAGCATCGGCTGGATCGGATCGGTGAGCGATGCCTGCCGCACGTCTCCGGCCACACCGACGATGCGGATGGCCGACGTGTCGAACACCTGAATCTCCTGGCCGATTGGATCCACGCCCGGCCAGTAGCGCTCGGCGGCGCTTTCGCTCACGATCGCGACAGGGGCCGAATGCGCGTCGTCGTGATCAGTGAACACACGGCCGCGCACGGACACACCCATGGCGCGAAAATAGTTCGGCGACGCGATCGCGTACTCGGCGGTGGGCCGATTTACGCCCGCTGGACTTGGCCGACCGACGATCGAGAACGTCGTGGACTCCCACGCGCCCGTGAGGGGCAGCGACGACACGGCGCCGGCCGCTTCAATGCCCGGGACATCGTTCAACCGGTCCAAGTACGCCGTGCTCAAGCCTGCCCACGTCGGTTGATTCGCGCGGAAGTCGACGCGCGGATCGGACGGCAGGATGACCGTTGCCGTGAGTGCGCCCACGGGGTTGAAGCCGGGCCGCACACTCTGAATGCGAAGGAAGCTCTCGACGAGCAGCGCCGATACGATCAGGAGCACGAGCGAGAGCCCGACCTCGGCAACGACGAGTATCTGTCGCAGCCGCCCGCGACCGCCGGCCGCACGCGTCCCGGTACGCAGTACGGTATGCGCAGACGACACGTGTGCTGCCGCGAGCGCGCCGAAGGATGTCCCCGCCAGGAGCGCCACCACGACGAGGACGACGAGCACGCGCGGCTCGACCGTGATGTCGGCCACGCGCGGGAGCGACGGAGGCAGTGCGCGCAGCACCGCGCGGAGACCGAGCGCGGTCAAGCCGCCGGCCAGGATCGCGCCAACGAGGGCCAGCAGCGCCCCTTCGGTCACGAGCTGCATGCCTAACCGGCCCCGCGACGCGCCTAACGCAGCGCGCACCGCCAGCTCGCGCTGGCGGCCCGCCGTGCGCGCGAGTACGAGATTCGATACGTTCGCGCACGCGATGAGCAACACGACCACCACGGCGCCCAGCAGCATGAGCAGACCCGGCCGCGCGGCGTACGTCGACTCCTGTTGCATGGAGACCACCGTCGCGCCCCACGTGCTGCCGGGGAAGCCCGCGTCGTGCGTGATCCGGCGAACGATCGCCGCGGCCTCGGTGCTCGCCTTCGACAGCGACACGCCGGGCGCAAGCAATCCGACGACCACGAGGTTGAACGTGCCGCGCCGTTTCATCTCGCCGGTTGTGAACGCGGCCGGCGTCCAGAGCTCGGCGCGCGATGCGAATCCAAACGCCGCCGGCAATTCTGCTCCGCGCGGGAACGCGAACCCTGGCGGCATCACGCCAACGACGGTGTACGACACACCGCCGAGCGTGATCGGGCGGCCAACGATGGCGGGGTCGGCGCCGAATCGGGTGCGCCAGAGATCGTAGCCCAACACGGTGACCGGTGCCGACGTCTCGTGGTCGTCATCGGGCGTGAACGTGCGGCCCAGGTACGGGTGCACACCTAACGCCTCGAAGAGGCCGGGCGTCACGCGGGCGCCGAGCACGAGCTGCGGCTCCCCATTCCCGGTCATCGTGTACCCGGAGGATCGGACGGCCGCCAGCGCGGTGAACGATCGCGCGCCCGCGCGCAGATCCTCGAAGTTGGCGGGAGAGAACGGCAAGCGGTCATTCGGCTGGCCATCCAGCACGGCGGTGGTCCACACGAGCGCCAGCCGATCGTGATGCGGATACGGCAGGGCGCGCAGCACCACGCCGTACACCACGCTCGTGATGATCGCCGTCGCGCCTAACGCAAGCGCGAGCGTGACGAGCACCGCGGCGGTGAATCCCGGCGACCGGCGCACGGTGCGCAGCGCGAAGCGCGCATCCTGGAGCAGGCCATCTAGCCAGTCGTGCCGCGCGTCGCGGGCGGCGCGATGGCGGTCGATGGCCGCGAGCTCATCGTGCGCGCGCTGCGCGTCGCCGAATTCCTGCGCTGCCACCGCCCGGGCCTGCTCCACATCCATGCCCGACGCGACGAGCTCGGCGATGCGCGAGTCGAGGTGGAAGTGAATTTCGTCGGCCACATCGCGATCCACACTGCGACGCGCCGACAATCGGAACATGCGCCGCGGCTCGCTCATGCCGTTACCCGCCCGGCGGCCGCTCCAGCGCGCAACACGCGCGAAACGGCATCCGCGTAGCGCGCCCACCGCGAGGATTCCTCGCGCAACAACCGCCGGCCAGCCGGCGTGAGGCGGTAGTAGCGCGCCTTCCGGTTGTTCTCGGAGAGTCCCCACTCGCTCGCCACGCAGCCCTTGTCCTCGAGGCGATGCAGCGCCACGTAGAGCGCGCGATCCTCCACACTCAGCTCGCCCAAGGACGCGCCGCGGATCCAGCGCGCGACGGCGTATCCGTGACTCGGTCCCCACAACAGCGCGCGCAGGACGAGGACGTCGAGGGTTCCCTGCAGCAGGTCGAGATCGCTGGGTTCGGTCACGGGCAGCCTCCTCCCCGGAATTGTTCCCCGGAACATTTACTTGGAGAGACGATAGGCTGTCCGGCCGCTGGCGTCAAGACGTCATTGCCGCCGAGCGAAAAACTGTCCGGCCGTCGTTGCCCGGCAGCTGCGAAGCCGCGTTCCACCATGGACCGCGCAACTTCTTTCTCGACCTGCGGGCGCCGAGCGCCGCGGCGATGCGCTCGAGGAGCCGCGGCTCGAGCGCGCGATCGGCGTCGTCTACCTCGCCGAAGATGACGGAATCTCCGGGCTGATTGCGCAACGTGATCGAGCGCTGTTGCGAATGGGTCGTCGCGTCCGGGCACCGGGGCTCGGGCACCACGGCTCACGACTCGTACGTGATCAGGAGGCTCCGATGAAGGCACTACCGGGCAGGACTCGCGCGGGGCGCATCGGCCGTCTGGCATCGTTAGGCGCGTTGTTGCTCGGGGCAACCGCGTCCACCACGCCGCCCTCGCACATGCTCAAGATCTTCAACAGCGGCGAGCATACGATCATCGAGGCGCACATCAGCGGCGTCGATCGAGACACGTGGGGGCCGGATCTGTTAGGCGACAACACGATGATCCAGCCGGGCGAGAGCGAGCAGTTCACGATCGGCGAGGGCTGCGCCGAGGACATCAAGCTCGTGTACAAGCACGCGATAGTTCGCATCTCGCGCAACTTCGACACGTGCACGTACGACCTGCGGTCGTCGTACTGATTGGACTTTCGCGCCCGGCGGTGCTAGGGTAGAGCCATGAGCGATCTGAGCAATTGGGAAGCGGACCATCCAGGCGTGTCGCCGGAATGGTGGCGAGCTCGCAATCGCTACTTCCCGATGCGCGCCTGGAAGGCGTTCGAACACTTCCACGACCGGCTGTGGGTCTACCGGAATCGGCAGACCGAAGAGCACCTGCACGATGTGAAGGTGGCCGTGCTCTCGCTCATCGCCGCCATCAACCAAGTGACCGATGTCAACCTGAAACTGGTGCGTGTGAAGGTCGGCGTCGCGGATAAGTATCCGAACACGCTCAGGGCGCTGCACAATTTCCTGAGAATCCTCGAGCCGCACGTGGTTCCCGAGGCGTATCGGGAGTTCTAGGGTTGGTTGAGCGGCTGCCTAACGCGATGCGGCTGCCTGTGGTTCGCATCTCGCGCAACGTCGATACCTGCACGTACAATCGGCGGCACCATCGACCCAACTCCATGCCCCGGGGTGGGAATCGAACGCGCACCTTAGCTTCGCACGAGGTCATGTGCGCTGGCCGCGTCGATGTCATGCGAAATCGCCGCGGCTTCGCGGACCATCTGATTTGCGTACCCCCACTCATTGTCGTACCAGCTCATGATCTTGACCAGATCACCGTCAATGACCTTGGTGAGCCGGAGATCGACCACTGACGCGCGCGGATCGCCAATGATATCCGAGGAGACGAGTGGGTCGGGCGATACGCCAAGCACGCTCGCGTAGCGCTCCGTTTGGGATTCCTCGGTGAGGATGTCATTCACCTCCTCGACCGTCGTCCTTCGTGAAGTCACGAATGTGATATCCGCGATCGATCCGACGGCAACCGGTGCGCGAATCGCGAGCCCGTCGAAGAGTCCAACGTATTGAGGCAGCGCGCGCGTCGTCGCATCGGCGGCACCGGTGGTGGTCGGCACGAGGTTCGCCGCCGCCGCCCGGCCGCGACGGAAGTGCTTGTGCGGCCCATCGATCAACGACTGCGACGCTGTGTAGGCGTGTACGGTTGTCATCACCGCCTTGTCGAATCCGATGCGGCGGCCGATTACTTCCACGATCGGAGTAATGCAGTTGGTCGTGCAACTGGCGCAGGAGATGATGTTGGAAGCTCCACGCGCTTCGTTTGCACCCCGGACGACAGTCTCCACATCGTTGCCTTTCGATGGAGCCGAAAGCAGAACGATGCGTGCACCAGCGCCGATGTGCTTCTCGAGATCCACGCGCCGCGTAAGCGCTCCGGTGCATTCGAACACAAGCTCGACGCCAGTCTCCCTCCACGGGAGCCGCGATGGGTCGCGCTCTGTGAGCGTGCGTATCTCGCGGCCTGCGATAACGAGGTTGTCTCCATGGACCGCGACCGGTTTCTCGTATCGCCCGTATACGGTATCGAAGCGAAGGAGGTATGCGAGATTATCGGCATCAACGAGATCGTTCAGCGCGACAACCTCGAACGACGGCTCGTCAACTACCAATCTCAGAATCGCGCGTCCGATTCGTCCCAGCCCGTTGATCGCCACTCTGGTGCTCATGTCGCGCTCTCGATGGCTGCATCGGCGCCCGTTCCGGCAACGACGGAGCTCCTCTCGCTCGCTGACTTCCTTTCTTCCTCGCGCGCGATTTGATCCAAGGCCAGGAGCGAGTGCGCATAGGTCCCGCCAGCGCGCATTTCTGCCGCGACCCAGATCGCTTCCATGATCTCCTCGGCCGTTGATCCAGTCCGCATGGCAGCGGCCGTGTGGCCGCGGATGCAATACGGGCACTGAGTTACGTGCGCCACGGCCACGGCGATCAATTGCTTTGTCTTCGCCGAGAGCGCTCCCTCCTGGAACACGCTCTTGCTGAAGGCGTGGAAGGCCGCAGCCGCACTGGGGTCAAGCTGCTTTCGCCGCGCGGTGAGCTCCCCGGTCGGATGCGGGTAGAGCTGTTGTTCCTGCGCGATTTCGCCATCTGTAACGGGTTTCATCATACTCCTCGATCGCATTCGCGCTCTGCCTGAAGCCAATCGCTCAGATCGTCACCGGGCCGATCGCCCCGCTCGAGGTAGATCTCGTATGCGCGAGCCCGAACCTGCACCTCGTGCGGAACTTGCTCGCGATGCGCACTTGGGGATTGGCGCGGGTGCGCTTCGACGCCGACCTCACGCGATTCGCCGCGCGTTGAGTGATTCTTTTCGGATTTCTTCATGAAGACTCATCTCTCCTCGACAGCGTACTGTTACTGCTCTGCTTCCAGCGCTCGCCGTGGAGATTAGCAATCTCGTTGTGAAGCGAGGCTGAAAGATCGCGGAAGATTTGTTCAGAGATCAGCTGTTCCATGGCGTTATCTTCCCGTATGCCGGAGGGGACCCTCACGCAGGCTCCAACCACCCAGGATCGCCTGAAGCAACTGGAAGCGGCGACCTCGGCACTCATCACCGAGGTCTCTCTTGATGGTGTGTTTCAGCGCGTCGTGCGGGTCTCGGCCCAGATCATCGGGGCTCGTTATGCCGCGATTGGAGTCATCGCGCCCGACGGGAAGGTCCTGGAGCACTTCACTACCTACGGTATCGACCCCGAATTGGCGGCGCGGATTGGGGAAAAGCCGCATGGCCGCGGAATCCTCGGACTCGTGATCCGAGACGCCAAGCCAATCCGGCTGGCCGATCTCAACACGCATCCCGAGTCCAGCGGATTCCCTCCGCACCACCCGCCTATGCGCTCATTCCTTGGCGTACCGATACTCGGAAGTCGCGGTGCGTTTGGAAATCTCTACCTCGCCGAGAAGACTGGTGCCGATGCGTTCACCGACGAGGACGAGGACATCGCGATTCTACTCGCTGCCAAGACCGCCGCGGCGATTGAAAATGCACGCCACCATGAGGAAAGCGCCCGACTGCTGGAGGAGGTACAGCAGCTACAACGTACCCGAGAGCGGTTCTTTGCGATGGTGAATCACGAGCTCCGGAATACGCTTGCAGCGGTTTACGGCTGGTCGGAGATGCTGGTGAGGAAGAGAGACCCGGCGACGGTCCCTCGCGCGGCCTTCGAGGTACTCGACTCCGCGCAACACGCGATCGCGCTGATCAACGACTTGCTTGACCTGAGCCGATTGGACGAGGACCGCCTGAAGCCCGTCATCCGAGCGGTTTCGCCGGCCTCGATGGCCACCAGCTCGTTACACCGAGTAACACCCGCCGCGGACCTCAAGCACATCGCTCTTGAATTGACGGCGGGGTCCGATTTGCCTAACTGCCAGACCGACGCCAATCGCGTCGAGCAAATCCTCGTCAATCTGTTAGGCAACGCCATCAAGTATGCGCCAGAGGGGACTACGGTGCTCGTGAACATTGCGGCGCGTGAACGTCGTGTCATCTACACCGTCGAGGATGAAGGGCCAGGAGTCCCGGTCAATGACGCAGAGCGAATCTTCGACATTTACGTGACGAAGGTGGACGAAGAGACTCGCGGTCTTGGGCTCGGATTACCGTTGTCCCGGCGCCTTGCCCGACTGTTAGGCGGCGAGCTTCATGCGGTGTGCCGACCGGGCAAGGGGGGCTGTTTCGTGCTCGAAGTGCCGGCCGACTCCCAGTGAAGAAATCTTCAGCCAATCTTCCGAGCTGCGTCAGGGACGCACGATACGATTGAACCATGAAAATCCTCGTAGTGGAAGACGACCGCAAAGTTGCCGGCTTCATCGAACTGGGGCTGCAGGAGGAGGGCTATACCGTCGACCTGGCCAATGACGGGGAAGCGGCCACCATGATGGCTCACGTCAATGACTACGACGTCATCCTGCTCGACGTGGTGCTTCCGAAGAAGAACGGATTTCAGGTTGCAGCAGAGCTCAGGCGCGAGGGACGAAATACGCCAATTCTGATGCTCACGTCGCGCTCCGCAGTCGAGGACGTCGTCCGCGGTCTGGACGCCGGCGCCGACGATTATTTGGCCAAGCCGTTTCCGTTTGATGAACTGCTCGCTCGGATCCGCGCGCTGTGCAGGCGTGGTGGCGCCGAGCGGCTCGATGTGCTCCGGTACGATGTGATCGCTCTGGACCGACTGCGCCACGTCGCGACTGCGAATGATCGCCGGCTCGATCTCACGCCCAAGGAATTGCAGCTTCTCGAGTACTTCTTACTGCATCCAGAGGAGGTCGTCCGTCGCACCACCCTTCTCGAGAAAATATGGGACATGCACTTCGACCCGGGGAGCAATGTGGTCGATGTCCACATCAAGAACTTGCGCCGGAAACTCACCGAATTAGCGGGCGAGCCCTTCGTCGCGAGTATTCGCGGCGTGGGGTTCAGTCTCCGGCGTCGGCATGACTCGGACGAGATCCGACTAACGCCATGAGCAAGTAACAATGCTGGAAACGGAGTTGTTCGCGTTCCTCGAGCAGACCACCGACGCCGCGTACACGGTCACCGATGGCGGCGAGATTTGCTCTTGGAATGCGGCGGCTGTGCGGCTGTTTGGGTACACCTCAGACGAGGTGCTGCACCGTGACATTGATGCGGTGTTCGAGGCACGCGATGCGCTGGGCACTCGTGCCCTCGCAGGAGGCTTCGACGCCGCGACGCGACACTGCGACGAAACCAGCGGCGGGATCGAGAACTTTGATCTGGAAGTCCGCCAGCGCGGTGGGAGCCGGATATGGGTCAACATTTCAACGATTGTCTTTGCCAACCATCGAACCGGCCGACGCCTTTTTGTTCGGTTGGCTCACGACATCAGTAGACACCGGCGAAAGGAGGAGCTGCTCGATCAGATGACTGGAATCGCGAGACAGCTCGTCACGGTGGCCCGAGACGCATCCGATCATGCGCCGGTCGAGGAGCTTTCGGACCAGGAGCGCCGCATCCTCACGCTCTTTGCCCAGGGCAACAACCCCGCCGCCATCGCCGGCAAATTGAGTATCTCGGCTCAGACCCTCCGCAACCATCTCCATCACATCAACCGAAAACTCCGCACGCACAACCGTCTCGAGGCAGTCACGCACGCGCAACGACGCGGGCTTATCGATTAGGGTCTCTGTGCGTGTCGGTACCAGCGTTAGGCTGCCGGACGCGTAGTGGTCAACCTAGATCGTGTTTCGTTCGCGAGTTCTTGTCAGGCCGAGCGACGAAGCGGCCGGCGTGTTGGAGGCTCCAGGCCACCCAGGAGATGCGTCACCTCCGGCACGGTGATCTGATCCAGCTCGCGCACCGCAGCTGTGATCTCGGTACGCATGGTATCAGTGGCGAAAGGCGCCGCAAGCACTGTGAACTTCGAGACGGCGTCATCCCACGTCGCCGGTCTCGTGTGGAATCCCAGATAGTCGTGCCGCGCGCTCGCGATGACGCGTCCATCGCGCAGCGTCACGGTGACGCCCGACGGCATCTTTTCTGGAAAGCGGGCTGTGTACTCAGCAAGCGAGTGCACGCGGACCCGACACAGCAGCGACTGCACATCCGCGCGTTGGATCCGCTCCGGCGCGAACTGTGCCGGCATCACGGCGCGATCGAGGAGCGCGACTGCAATCAGATAGGGAAGACTATGGTCGGCATCCTCCTTCGTGAAAACGAGTGTCTTATCGCCCTCTTCGCCGCCACCGATGATGCGGTGAGCGACATCGAAGACGTCGACGTCGATGCGCTCAATATCGACGGCGTCGAATCCGTGGGCCTCCTGCAAGTCGATCGTGGCCTCGATGGCGGTCTGCGCGTGGACCTCGGCGTTATAGCGTTTAGTGATTGTACGCTCGACACGGTCCAGTCCCTCGCGGCTCCAATTGATGGCGAAACGACCCGCGATGGATTCCATGAAGCCCTTGTTCCCCTCGAATACTTCTTTCGGGCCAGAGACACCGCGTTGCGCGAGCAAGGTTGCTTGCATGGCAGCTGAGGCCGCGAACGGCGCGGCGAGACCCTTCCAGTGGGAGAGCATCCCCGTGCGTGTCACGCGTAACGCGTTAAGCGCGGTACCGCTTATCGCGATCGCATTCGCGATCTCGCCGGTGTCGAGTGACAACGCGCGTGCGATTCCAGCAGCCGCCGAATATGCGAGATGCGATGTATGATCGAATCCGCGTTGACGCACTGGCGCCGCATCGCATAGCCGGCACTGCACCTGGTAGGCGACAGCGAGCGCGGTTAGTAGCGTCGACCCGTCACAGTTCGCCAGCTCACCGGCGGCGAGAACCGCTCCAAGATTGTCGGAAGGATGACACGTCTCACTTACGGCGACGTAACTGTCGTTGAAGTCGAGATACCGAACGAGTGCTCCGTTGAGCAGCGCGGCCCGGTCTGGTGCGGAGTGACTGCCCGCGATGAGCGTGCATTGACCGTCCGGCGAGAAGTCCGTGACAAAATTGCGAACGCGCCGCACCGGATCGCTACCGATTGCTCCAATCGCGCATCCCAGCGCGTCGAGTATGCGGATCTTGAGCTGTACGCGTCGAGCTGGAGACAAATCCTCTATACGTGCTCGCGCGACGAACTCTGCCATCTCCTCGACCACTGTCACCTGACACCTCGCTCTCTTCTGGCGAGAAGGTGCCCACCGTGATTCCATGCTACAATGAGGTGTCTGTACCAGGGGACGCGACCGTCGTACCAAATTGGCCGAACCACTCTGCCTAACGGTCGCCGCGAACGTTGTGACCGCGTCGCGCGCATCGTCGACGAATGCCTCATCCGCCGATCGTCGGCGGGCCAATTCGCAGACTACTCCACGCGGGGGGATCGCTTGCCGGGAAGCTGTCGAGCGATGCCGCTTCCACCTCATCAGACCGATCGTAACAGGAGAAGCTGGAGACACTCCAATCATGCGATGAAGGGAGCACAACGACCTGCCATAGCGCCGCTTCCCATTCCCGCTCCAGCGCTCTCCCGCCAGGCCGGCGCGGGTTGCGCGTTCCTGGCAAATGCACCTCACCTTCCGGCACAGGCCCGCCGAGGGGCTCGCCCGGAATTGATCGAGTGGCGCCGCCCTGACCGGGGTGTTCAACGGCCTCGGCGAATCGTCGTGTCTTGATGAGCAGATCGCCGAGGAATGATTCGACAGCGGACTCCCGCATCTCGGCGACGAGACCGGGAATGAGGCCCTTGATCAGAACCAGCCGCTGTCCGGCGGGCAAGGCCTGCGCCTGCCTAACGAGGTCGCGAATCGCGACATTGTCGAGCCACGTATAAAACGGGCTGTGCCTGGCATCGACATCCATGGCATGAACGCTCGCGTTGAAGTGGCGTACGTCGTGCGCTATCGCAGCAGGCGCTCCAGATAATCGCGGAGAGCGACCGCGTTGTTGTGCTCGACATCGTGTGCGCTGTAGACGAGTGTCACCGTTCCGTGCCGTGCCGCCGCAATGATCGGCTCCAACGCCGCGCGGTTCTTTTCGAGCTCGCGAAAGTACCGCCGGCGGAATTCCTCCCACTTTGCCGGATCGTGACCGAACCACTGGCGGAGCGCGGTGCTCGGAGCCACATCCTTCAACCACGCGTCAATCACCAGTGCTTCCTTCCTGATTCCGCGCGGCCATAGTCGCTCCACGAGAAACCGTTTGCCGTCGGCGCGCGAGGTCGGGTCGTACGCGCGCTTCACCGTAATCATCATCGTGCCGTGAGTAGTCGCCACTCGCCCTCCTAACGCTCGAGTGCCGCCGCCGGTACCCGTCCGGTGCGGCGGCCGACTCGATTCAAGCAGTGTCGGCAACGGGCTGCCGCTCGCCCTTCAGGCGGTAGGTCCCCGGTGTCCTCAAGATGGCTGCGACACGACCGCGTAGGAATGAGCCGAACATTCGGCCGGATGGTATGACCGTTCCATTGATGCGATCAAGGCTCTATGGAGATTATGCGCATGCTCTTGCGCGCGATCCGATCGCGAGATGCGCGATTCGCCGCGTGCCGAGCGAGCCAACAAATCAATCGAGGAAAATTCGATGACAACATCGTTCTCGTTGCGTGAATCCTTGTCCATCGCGCTCGTCGCGTCATTGTTGTCCGGCGCAGTCGCGATCGCACAGGCGCAGCATCCGTCGGACGCGAACATTGCGGCGCTGATCGACGAAGCGAACGCGGGTGACAGCGCGCTCGCCGCAGCCGCGTTGCCCAATCTTACCAGCAAGGGCGCGCGAAACTTCGCCCAGATGATGATGGGCGAGCACCACGCCCTGCACATGCAAGGAATCGGCGTCGAGCAGCAACAGCACCTGACGCCCGAGCTGCCGAGCCCGGACCCGTTCAAGCCGGCGGTCGAGGCGGAGCAGAGTGCCCTCGCCTCGATGACGAAAGGTCAGATGTACGATTCGACGTACATCGCCCACGAGGCGGCGATCCACAAAGCGGTGATCGACTGGGTCACGGCGGCCGACCACCAGCCGCAAAACGCCGCCTACAAGACGTACCTCAAGAATGCCGGCCCGGTGCTGGTGAAGCACCTGCACATGGCGGAAGAACTCGAGCGAAAGATGCACCACACTAAGTAAGGCTTGATCGAGCACCGGTCGCACAACTCGACAGCTGCCCACGCACTTCATGCTATCGGACACATCCACCTCGGGTCACGATGCCGCAAGCGACGTCTTCAGCGGCTACACCGCGTGCGCTGCACTGTGGCTGGTCTTCGCAACGTTGGTGGGCGTACTGCTCAGCTTCAAGTTCGCCTACCCGGAGTTCGCGGCGCATACGTCGTGGCTTACTTTCGGGCGCCTCCGCCCGATTCACACCAACGACACGTTCTACGCCTGGGCGAGCATCGGCCTCGTCGGTCTCGCCTATTACGTCGCGGCTCGCAGCTCGCGGACCGCGCTTCATAGCGCCCGCCTCGCGTGGGTCGGCCTGGCGCTGTTCAACATCGCGGCGATCGCCGGTACGATCACACTCGGGATGGGCATCAACAACGGCACGCTCGAGTACCGCGAGTGGTGGTGGCCGATCCGGTTGGTGTTCCTCGCCGCTCTCGTCGTCACCGCATGGAACCTGCTCGCGACCGTCGCGCGACGGGCCACCGACGACATCTATCTCTCGAACTGGTACACGATCGGCGCCGTGCTGTGGACGTGTATCATCGCGATCGTCGCCATTCTTCCCTGGTACCAATACGGGTTAGGCCAGGTCGCCGTCTCAGGCTTTTTCATGCACAACGCAGTCGGTCTCTGGTTCACGCCGATGGCATTGGGCATCCTCTATTACGCGATCCCGAAGCTGTTTAGCCGACCGATCTACTCGTACGCGCTCGGCGTATTCGCGTTCTGGACCAACCTGGTCTTCTATCCGATCATCGGGTCTCACCACTTCCTGTTCAGCCCCCTACCCTGGTGGCTTCAGACAACGGCCATCGTGTTCTCGGTGGCGATGTTCGTTCCGGTATGGGGTGGGAGCGCGAACTTCCTGCTCACGATGCGGGGCCAGCCCGAGCGCCTCGCTCGCTCGCCCGCGATGTTCGTACTCGTCGGCGTCCTGGGTTACCTGATCGGATCCACGCAAGGCACATTCGAGGCGTTTCGCTCGTCGCAGGAGATGTGGCATCTCACGAACTACACAGTCGGCCACTCGCACCTCACGATGTATGGCTTCATCTCGTTCGTGATCTGGGGCGGCGTCTACGCGCTCCTGCCGCGCGCCACCGCGAAACACCCAGACAGCCTGCTCATGGGCATCCATTTCTGGATGGCGACAGTCGGCATCGTGATCTACGTACTCGCGCTATCGATCGGTGGGACCGTCCAGGGCCTCGACTGGATTCATGGGCTCCCATTCATCCAGTCGGTCACAGACATGGCGCCGTTCTGGCTGTGGCGCGCCGTCGGCGGAAGTCTGATGTTCCTGAGTCACCTTCTGTTCGCTTGGAACGTTTGGCAGATGACGTACGCGCGCCAGCGGGCCGATGTCGGCGCCAACCTGGCGATGGAGGCGGCGTGAGAAAACTCACGCTCATCGCCGGCGGCTCCACGCTCGTTTACGCGGCGCTGGCTGTCCTGATGGGGGTGCTGCCAGGTGCAACGCTCTCGCGCACGACGCCGGGACCCGGCGTCGTGCCGCTCACGACGCTCCAGCGCGAGGGCCGCGATGTCTACGTCGCCAACGGGTGCAGCTACTGCCACACGCAGCAGGTGCGCCCTTTGCCGGAGGACGCGGTATGGGGCAGGCCGTCCGCCCCCGGCGACTACGCGTATCAGACGCCGGAGCTGCTCGGTTCGGAGCGCAACGGCCCGGACCTCACGAACATCGGCGTGCGACAGCCGAGCGAGGTCTGGCAGTACATGCACTTGTACGACCCGCGAAGCGTCGTGCCACAGTCGATCATGCCCGATTTCAGTTTTCTCTTCCTGGTCGTATCACACGCTCCGGCCGGCGTGACGCCGGTACCCGTGCCCAAGGCGTTCGCGCCGGAACGCGGCGTGGTCATCCCCACACGGAAAGCACAGGCGCTTGTCGCCTATCTGCTGTCGCTCAAGCAGCCGGCGATCCCCGGCTATCACCCTCCCCCACCGCCGCAATCGGCCACTGCGGGCGCCGCGCCGATCAAAGCTCCGACCGCGACGAACACGTTCGATGCGGCTGCGGGTGAGAGACTCTTCGCTGGCAACTGCGCCGCTTGTCATCAAGCCAACGGGCAGGGGATTCCCGGTGTGTTCCCGCCGCTCAAGGGAGATCCAGTGGAGACCGCCGCCGATCCGACTGAGCAGATCCACATCATCTTGACGGGCTTGCACGGCAAGACGATCGGCAACATTGCATATCCAGGGCAGATGCCGAACTTCGCGGCGACCCTGCACGATGCAGAGATCGCCGCGATCATCAATTACGAGCGCACATCCTGGGGCAACAACGCACCGCTCGCCACCGCCGCGCAGGTTGCCGCGGAACGCGCCAAGCTGGCGCACTGAGGCAGCGCATGCAGAACTTCTCGGCTCACTGGATCGGCAACGTCATCATAATTTCGATTGCCGGCGCGATTACCGTCGCGTGCTTCGTTGCAGCGGCGTGGATGCTGGTCCACCCCGGAGAGCGCGATCGGCGACATCCCAAGCACCAGGTATTGCGCGATGACTAACGATCGCCCCGACGAAGCGCCGAGCGCTCGCGTCGAGATCTACCTCGACGACAGCGAGCGACCAATCATCGAGCAGGACCTGCCGACGTCGGTCACGCTCGATACGAACACTCTCGCCGATGGCCCGCACCGCCTCAGGATTCGCGCCACCGACAGGACGGGGAAGGTCTCCGTGCGGGACGTTCGGTTCAAGGTGCGCAACGGACCTGGCGTCACGGTGACGGGGCTCGTACCCGATTCGGTGTGCCATGGCGTGATCGAGGTCGGCGTCAACGCCTTCAGCGCCGAGGAGCCGTTCGAGCCGCAGCGCGCCGAAACACATTCGTCAATCCCCGTTTGGGTCTGGGTGATGACGCTGGGGATCGTCGCGTGGGCGGCATGGTACGGCGCGAGCATGTGGCACGTCCCCGGCCCGTATGCAACAACGCCAACCTATTCGGCGAGCGGAGCGCGATAACGCTCCCCGGCGTTTGCAAGCGCCCCCCGCGCCTCCAGACGCGCCAGCAGCAGATAGAAGTAGAGCATCCCTTGTTGCGGTTCGAGCGCGCGGACGACCGATGTGATGTCCGGCGGCGTGTCGCCCGCCACCCGCGCAAGATTCCGCGCCACGCTCGAGTCGGCTGGCGGAAACACGTCGAGTCGGCCGAGACCGCGCAAGAGGATCACCGCCGCCGTCCACTCACCGATGCCTTTGATCCGGCGCAGCCGCGCGGCTGCGTCGGCGCTTGGCAACGCATCGAGAGTTCGTTCGTCGAGGGCGCCAGTGGCGATCGCCTCGGCCGCGCGGCGCAAAGCGCCGAGCTTTGTCATCGTTAGGCCCATCGCACGCAATGTCGGTGTCCGTTGGGCAAGCCAGCGCTCTGGACCCGGAAACGCCCACAGCGGAAATCCACCTATGTCCGCACGCGTGCCAAGAGCCGTGACGAGTCGACCCACTATAGCGCTTGCCGCGGCCACGCTCAGCTGCTGGAACGCGATCGCGTTGACGCAGGCCTCCCACAGCGTGGGGTAGCGCGGCGGTCGAAGCCCGCGCATGCGACGCACCAGCGGCCGCAGCCACGGCACGTGAGCGGCCGCGCGCTCAAACTCCGTCGTGTCGCGGTCCACGCCGAGCATGCGCCGCACCGCGGCGACTGCGGTCGCGTGCGCGCGGCGTGGTCCCTCGACAATCACCTCGAGCGCGCCAGGTCGGACGAGGCGCGCGCGCACCAGCACCAATTCGCGCTCGTAAGTAAGTGCACGCGCGTACGCGCCATCGGGGAGTAGCACGTCGACGACGTTCGTCGGCAGGCGCCTGAGTGCGCTCACCGTCAGGTCGAGACGGAACGGCGACTCGACGCGCACTTCGTGGCGGCTTCGGTGCCGCGCGCGCGCGCCTCGCATCGTCACATCAGAGCCGAGACGATGCAGCAGTCGGGCGTTGCTGCCGACTTCGCATTAGTGGCGGCCTCGATCGCATCGATCAACCGATCTCGGCACACGTACGTTGAGCCGATCATCGCGCTCTATAGGACACGCGTGCCATTGAGGCACGGTGGACGGTTCAAGTACTTATCGCAAGTTCGTCGACCGGAAAGCTAATGCTCCGCGGAGCAGGTGAGCGATCAGCACGCCGAGGGACGCGACGACAAACAATGGAGGTGCGTATGACGCAACTGAACGGTAGGAGAAGGGCGCGGTACAGCTTTTTTCTCTTCGCAGCGTGCGCGCTCGGCGGTGCGGTGACGGCCCATGGGCAAGCCGACTGGACCACGTATGGCGGCACCGACTGGAATCAGCGATGGTCAACCCTCAAGCAGATCAACACACAGAACGTACACTCGCTCGTGGCGCGCATGGTGTTTCAGACCGGCACGCGCCCGGGCTCATTCGAGAACACGCCGATCGTTGCCGGCGACACGATGTACGTCACCACTGCATACGATGATGCCGTCATCGCCTATGACCTCGACAAGCGACGCGAAATGTGGCGGTTCAATTACAAGATGGGGTCGAGCTCATACTGCTGCGGACCGAACAACCGCGGCGTCGCGCTCGCCGGTGGCAAAGTGTTCTTCGGCACTCTCGACGGTCACGTTGTCGCGCTGAACGCGCACACCGGACAGCAGGTCTGGGATACACAGATCGCCACTTCCGATTCTGGCTACAGCATCACGCCAGCCCCGCTCATCGTCGGTCAGACCGTAGTGATCGGGGTTTCGGGAGGAGAGTATGGCATTCGAGGACACGTTGATGCGCTGAACGTGGACTCGGGCAAACCCGTGTGGCGGTGGTATTCCATACCCGCGCCCGGTGAGGATTCCGTGGCGCCTAACGGATGGTGGGGTGTGTGGGCACAGAAGGCTGAAGAGGCAGATCTGCATCGTGACATCGCGCGCGAGAAGGCTGACAGCGCCGCGCATCCCGATGCGTGGAAGCGGGGCGGCGGCGGCGTCTGGATGACACCCGCGTACGACAAAGATCTGAATCTGCTCTTCTTCACCGTCGGAAACCCTTCACCCGATCTCGATGGCTCGGCACGTCCGGGCGACAACCTGTTCACCGATTGCATCGTCGCGATCGATGCCTCGACGGGGAAGACGCGCTGGTATTACCAGGTTGTGCCGCACGACGTGTGGGATCTGGATGAGACGTCACCACCGGCAGTCGTCATGTTAGACGGCCGCAAAGTCGTCGTCCAGGCTGGCAAGACCGCTTGGGCGTACGTTCTCGACGCGAAGACGGGGCGGCTCATTCGCAAGACGCAGAACTTCACGGCGCAGAAGAACATGTTCGCACTCCCCACGCCCGAGGGGACGCTGATGCTGCCGGGTGCTAACGGAGGCACGGAGTGGTCGCCGATATCCATCGACCCATCGTTAGGCTATGCGTACGTGGCCGGCCTGAACCAACCGATGCTCTATTCGACGCACCCCGTGCCGCACGCCAACGGTCGGATGTGGCTCGGTTCGGCGTTCAAGCTTGCGCCCGGTGCTTCACAAAACGGCACATTCACGGCACTCGATCTCAGAACGGGAAAAATCGCCTGGCAGAATCAGATGGACCAGCCGATGATGGGTGGTTCGTTGGCGACGGCGGGAGGTTTGGTGTTCACGGGCGAGGGAAACGGAAATTTCGATGCCTACGACGCGCGCACCGGCAAGCTGCTCTGGCAGTTCAGTGCTGGTGCCGGGTGCAATGCCGCCCCCATGAGCTTTGAGCTCCACGGTGAACAGATGATCGGTGTGGCATGCGGTGGCAACTTCCAGCTCGGCTATCAATTGGGCGGTGCGGTATTCGTGTTCGGGTTACCCAACACGTCGACCCAGCGCGCCCATCCGGGCGGCCGGATGCGTTAGTTAGGCGCGTGCTACCGAATGCCCGGGGCGGGAATCGAACCCGCACTCCCCGCAAGGGGAAAAGGATTTTAAGTCCTTCGCGTCTGCCTTTTCGCCACCCGGGCCACGTCTCACGATAGCCTACGAACAACACAGGGACACGGGCTCGTCGCCCCATGTCCCTGTGATCGTGTCTGTCGAATCGTGGAGAGCGGGAAACGGGACTCGAACCCGCGACCCCAACCTTGGCAAGGTTGTGCTCTACCAACTGAGCTATTCCCGCAGTCGCCCCAAAGCTAGCCGAAGCTCCGCGGCCGAACAAGAGCACGCGCCAGGCGCGCCGCGCCCGGCGCGCGCACCACTCACGGCGACGACAGCGCCGGAATGCTCGTGCTGTACTGTGCGTTGATCGCCTGAATCATCAGGTTGGCGAGCAACACGTGCGCAGCGGCCGCCGGATGAATCCCATCCAGCGAGATGAAATCGCCGAACGGCTTCGTAGGCTGCGTGAGATCCGGCAACACCGGGATCTGCCCACTCTCTCGCAGTTGGGCCAGCGCCGCATTCGGATCGAAGAATGCCCAACCCTTGTTGGCCGCGGTCTGCTGAATGAACGCGTTGTATCCGGCCACAGCTTGCGACACGGCGGCGATCTCGGTCGCGTCCAACACGAACACCTCGCCGAGTCCGTTGGCGTGATTGGCGAGCGCGTGACACGCGATGGTATCCGGAGCCGCACCGGCCCGCATCGCCTCGAGCAACTCGAAATTGATGATCGACTGCGTGGACGGCGTACAGCTCGTGTCGACCGTGATTGTGGCACCGACGGCCTGCTCGAGCGCCGGCAAGACGCCGGGCGCGAAGAGCGCGGGCGCCGGGAAAAACACCGGTGCGTTAGCAACGTTCACCACACCGATCAGGATGCCGCCCTTGACCGTGCCGCCGGCGTCGAGACCGGTCATCATCGCGTTGTAGTTCTGCTCGAACGCGCCTTCGTTCGTCACGCCCGGCGACACGCCCGGAACGGAGTCGAGCACGCCGCTCAATGCGGCGGGCAGTACGTCGTTGTTGCCGATCCAGATGCTCACGAACGTCGGCTTGGCATCGAGCGCGCGTTGCACCTGCGTCTTGCCGCCTAGGATGAACGTCGTGAGCGGTCCGCCGCCACCGGTGCCGATGGGACTCGCGGGATCGAACGATGCCGCACCCGGCACGGCCACGTTGTTGAGCACCGCCACGCCCGACACTGGTGACCGGAAGAAACATGTCGTCGATGTTCCGCCGCCGACGCGCGTGCCCTCCGGGAAACTATCGATCGGCGGAGGACAACCTGGGTCGAGCAGGCTCGCAACCGTGAAGGGCGTGTTCATCTGCTGCGCGAGCAACACCGGATACGCCTGATGCTGCGTCGAATCGTTGATGCCGTCCGACTGAAAACCCGCCGTGATGCTGTTGCCGAGTGAGACGTAGCTCGCGAACAACGGATTCACCGGCGGCGAAGGGACCACGAGATCCTTGGTGTTGCTGCACGCCGCGGCAGCCGCGATCATGACGAGCCCGACCGCGCCGGCGACGAGATGCCGCTCTCGAGACATGGACGATTCTCCCCTTGTGCGTGATCGGTGGCGTCAGAAGTTGGCGCGGATGCTCAGCGACACCACGTTGGCGTCGAGCGTGTAGAAGCCGGAGTTGAGGTCTAACGCAGTCTGTTGGGCGCTCGAGCGCTCGACCACGCGTCCGCGTCGCCCGCTGGTGTCCACGTGCAGGTACGCGGCGTCGAGGGTGTAGCGCGGCGAAAGCGGCACGCCAAAGCCGGCGGTGTAGTTGCGGCGATTCATGTCGGGGAGCAGTGGTGTGACCGATTCATCGGGTGCGGGCGACTTCACGTACGTGAACCCAACTCGCCCCTTGATGCCCACGGCGAACGCGTGCTCCGCACCGACGCGGATGGACCACGAATTCTGGTAGTCCTCGAGGATCGCGCGGCTCTGTGCGCTCGCCGGTCCGCTGAAGTCGATGGGCAGTTGGTCGAACGAGGAGAACTGCGTCCACTCGAAGTCGCCCTCGAGACGCGTGTTGATGAGACCGGAATAGCCGAGTCCAACCTGGAACTGCGCGGGATGCTTGATCCGCGTGGAGACTTTCTGTGCGCTCAAGGGGCCGCCCGGCGCGAACTCGGTGCTGAGCAGGGCGTCGACCGGCGTGCCGGGCGGGAGGCCGAGCGGGTTGCCCGCCGACAAGACGAGATTCGTGGCCACCTGTGAGAACGTCGCGTCGGCGTTGTCGTAGTGAAAGTCGAGCTGCGACAAGTAGCGCGCGCCGATTTCCCAGTCCGCGCCTAACGTGCCGTGCACGCCGACGTTGAACCCGAACGCGGTGCCGCTCCCCGATAGTTTGGCGCGCGCGAACTCGGTTTGCGCGGCCACGCCCAACTGGCCGAACGTGAGACCCGGTTGGACCTGTTGTTGGGCGAGATCGAGCGATTGGCGCAGCTCGACCCGCGAGTATCCGATCACCGGACCGCCGCCCACCTGCCAGTTGGGCGCGAAGCGGTACGCAAAGTTGGGCTGCACGTACACGGTGGTGAGCGACGCCTTGAGCGCTTGGAACCGTCCCGGAAAATCGTCGTGCCACTGCGAGGTCAGTCCGTATGGCACATACACCCCGAGTCCGGCTGCCCAACGATCATCCGCGGAGCCGTAGTTCACGAACACGTGCGGCAGAACCGACGTTGGCGCATCGCTATCGAACACCCGGCGCGACGTGTCCGCTGTGAAAGCGCCGCCCAAGATCACCGCGGCGGCGCCCGCGTAGATGCTCCATCCTTCGAGCGACGCGGCAGCCGCGGGATTCCAGTAAATCACCGACGGGTCCTTGCACGGCGACGCGGTCACCGCTTGTCCGCGAGCGACGGCACAACTCCCGAGTTCGTTCACCTGGAAGCCCTGCGCGTGCGCGCCGCACGCGGCGCCTAGGCCCAGGAGCATCGCAAGCGTTGGAGCACGAAGCACAGTCATGGGCGTCCTCTATCGTGATAGTTGCGTGCGCGCGCATTGCGGCGCGGGCGCGCATAACAGTACGATTGCCGGCCGTGTCCGGAAAGGTGTGTCGTTGGGCGACGCGCGCGAGCGTCAGGCGATCACGGCTGCACGCCGAGCGCGTGCACCGCGTACCATGTGGACCAGGCAAGGAGACCAGCGAGCGCCGCATCGCCGCCGTTGGCGGTCGCACGGCCTTCGGCGTCCACGAGCTCGGCCGCGATGCCGTTGTCGAGCGGCGCACGCCGCAACCATTGCAACACGGCCGCCGCGTCCGGGCCTAACAGACGCGCGCATTGTTCGGCGAGCGCGTGCGGCTCCGCGCCTAACCCACGGACCGTGCGGCGATACACCGAGTCGAAGCGCTCGACGGCGTCGTACAACGGCAGCCAGTACGGCGACGCATTCGGGTCGCCATCGGTGCCCGAGTTGCCGGAGAGATCGATGGAGGTGGCGAAGAGCACCTTGCCGTCGCGCTCGATGGAAAAGTGACGGCGCAGGGCGGCGCGCACCGCTTCGGGATCCTCGACCGAGCGCGCACTTTCTTCGTCCAGCGTGCGCTTGAGCACGTCGAGCGCCTGCGCGACGACCGCGTTGCCGTGCAGGGTGAAGGGGTGTCCCGCGGGCGCGCCCGAGAGCGTGACCTCGGTGCTGTAGAGCGGGACGCGCTCGTCGCGACGGCCGGACAGATCGTCCCACGACGCATAGAGCGCATCGGCGACAGCGGGCTCATCGACAATCTGATCGTCGCCGGTTTCGCGAATGTACCGATCGGTGGCGATGGCGAACGACGCGACGCCCTCGAGGGAGAAGCCCGGCTCGAACATCGTGCCGTCCAGGTAGTGCACGCCGCTGCCGGGCGCGTATCCGTGCAGCTCACAGGCGCGCAGCAGCAGCTCGCGCGCCAGGGATGCATCGGCGAGCTGGATCGCCGGGAGCGTCCAGCCTAACGCATCCCAGTCGCGCGTCGTGACGCCGCGGCCGTTCCATGGCGCGCGCGACCGCACGAGGTAGAAATGTGCGTCGTCGAGCGCGCGGCCGGCGCCATAAAAGTACGCGAACAGCAAATTGCGATTGATCAGGCGATCGATGCCGTCGTGCCCAACCGTCTGCTCGAGCTCCTGCAACGCATCGCGCGTCATGGTGAGCAGCTCGCTCCATCCGCGGCGGCGCATCACCGCGACAGTCGCTTCGGCGCCGTCGCGCTCGGGGCCCGCGGCGATGTAGAACGCTGCTCCTGTGCGCGCGCCGGCCTCGAGGCGCAGCGCGCGACGCACGCTGAAGCGCGGCGCTTCCCCGCCCTGCACGTCGCTCACGCTGTCGGCATCGGCGGCCACCGCGAGCGCAGCCAACCCCGGTTGGGCACTGCCCTCGAGCACCACCACGCCGTTCTCGCCCAACGCAATGCGATGCGCGTCGTCCGTTGGGCGAGCGGTCCGCACGCGCAGTTGCCGGTGTCCGAGGACGCCGTCGAGCGACAGGTCCACGCTCACGTCACGCGCCGTGCGGTTCTCGAACGCGAACGCGTACACCGCGCCGGCGATGTCCGCATCGCGGCCGTACGGCGCGAACAGCGTCCCGCGAATCACAATGCCGTCGATGGAACACGTGAACGTGGGCAGCCAGCTCATCGCCCGCTCCCACGCCAGACCCTCGGCGCCGAGCTCGCGGTGCGCGCCGTCGATCCGCAGTGTGGGCTTGAGCAGCGGCGGCCCGCCGCCCGACAGAAAATCCGCGCCGCCGGCGAACTCCACAGCGGCGCGCGCTCCGCGGTGCAGGACCCCGAGCGCGTGCAGTGCGCCGTCAGCTGGATGGATGCACGGCAGCGTGAGCCAGTGATTGCCGGTCAGTTGCCACGGGATGACAGACTTGGGAGTCGAATTCACGAGCGACGCAGTGCGAGAGACGGTGCCCGCGCGGCGTGCACAGGCGTTGCAATGCGTGCAATATACGAGACGGCGGGACGAGGCGACGATCGCGCCGGACGTTGACAACCCTGGAGTGTAATGACAGACTTGCGCGCACACGCCGCCCACCGACCCGACTGCACACCGTCACCGCCGGACACACCACTCCGCCACCGCTTGTCGTCTCGCTCGCTTCGTCTCGCGCCCCGGTGGCGGCGCGCTGCACTTCTGTCGGTCGCGACCGCGATCCTCGCGGTCATGCCACTCCGCGCGCAGAGCGTGTTGGGCTACGGTGACGACGCGACCACGGTACCCGGCGGCGTCTTCCGATTCGGCTTGTTGAACACGTGGTCGCGATGGTTCCAGCAATACGACGCCGCGCCGGGCGTGTTCATTCAGACGCGGTCGCAAGCACGCATTACGCCGTTCTCGCTCGACTTCGGGCTCACGGACAGACTGATGCTCACGGCATCGGTGCCAACCGTGGGCACCACCGAGTCGGCGATCTATTTCTCGAACCCCGATCACGGCAACGTCGCGGATTCGATGCGTTCGTTCAACCGCAGTGGTATCGGCGATGCGATGGCCACGCTCAAGCTCGTGTGGCTGGGTGCGCAGAGCGAGCACGATCGTATCAATGAGCACGGGCTGCATGTTCGCAGCGCATTGTCGGCGAGCGCAGTGATCGGCACGGGCCAGCCGCCAAGGCCGTTTCAGCAATTCGGCATCGGCACGGGCGAAGGTGAATCCGGCGTACAGGCGGGCTCGTTCTGGGATGTCATCGCCGGCCACTCGTTCTGGACGAGCGTGGCGCTGCGCTACGAGCATCACCTGCAGGACACGCGCTCGCTGCGCGTGGGCGCGGGGACGCCCGGCGATCCGTTCGACGCCACCGCGCGGCCGGTGAACGCGACCCGCACGTTAGGCGACGCCTACTCGATCGACGTGACGCCGCGGTTCTCGTTAGGCGAATACTTTTCGATCGGCGCGCGGTACCAGTACGAGCACGAGAACGCCGGCACGTTCTCGGGAACGCTCGACGTGGTGGATTCGGCGGGCAACGTGACGCACCTCGATGCGGCCACGCTCGGCCCGGCGTCGGCGTTCACGAACCAGTGGGTGGGCGTGGGCCTCGTGTTCTCGAGCGTGGCCGCGAGCGAACGCGGGCACGGCGACTACCCGTTCGAGATCACGCTGCAATACCGGCGGCAGATCGCGCTCACCAACGGCCAACCGGTGCGCGGGGAATGGGCGGCCGGTCTTCGCTTCTATCAGAAACTCTGGGGACGCGGCATCGTGGGGCGCGACGTCCCCGACAGCACTCAGCGGCGCCGCGAGCCCTGACGACGCGGCGCGCCGCGCGCCGGCGGCTTGGGCGTCGATGCGGGAAACGTCGCGGGTGACGCGGCGTTGGCGAGCAGCTCGCGCGCGTGGGCGAGCGCCGTGTCGCTGGCTTCGTCGCCGCCCAACATGCGCGCGATTTCGTGCGTGCGCTCGTCATCGCGTACGATGTGCGTGTCGGCCGTGGTGATCCCGCCGCGCGCGCCCTTGCTGACCACCACGTGGTGGTGCGCGCGCGCGGCGATCTGGGCGAGGTGCGTGATGGCGAGCACCTGATGGTGCCCGGCGACGCGGCGCATCGTGTCGCCCACTTGCAGGCCCACCCGTCCGCCGATGCCGGCGTCGACCTCATCGAAAATGAGCGTCGGGACGTGATCGACGCGCGCGAGGATGGTCTTGAGCGCCAGCATGATGCGTGAGAGCTCGCCGCCGGAGGCGACGCGCGCCAGCGGCCGGGCGTCGTGCCCCACGTTGAGCGCCACGAGAAATTCGATGTCTTCCGCGCCCGTAGCGGCCGGGGCGCCGCGCGCGACGAGGCGTGCGCTGAACTTCCCGTCGGGGATGCCTAACTCCGGGAGCAGCGCGTCGACTTCCATGCTCAAGCGGCGCGCGCCATCGCGACGTCGCACCGTGAGCTCGCCGGCCGCCGCGGCGAATGCGTCGCGCGCGGCGGCGAGGCGCTGCTCGAGCTGCCGGATGTCGAGCGACGCCGTGTCCACGAGGTCGAGCTCGGCGCGCGCGGCGCGTCCGGCCTCGAGCACGTCGGCCACCGTTGGGCCGTATTTCTTCGTTAGGCGGAACACCACGTCGCGGCGGCGCTCCACTTCCGCGAGGCGCGCGGGGTCGAGATCGACGCTCGATGCGTAGTCCTCGAGCGCACGCGCGAGCTCTTCGAGGGCGTAGTAGCCGTTGTCGAACAGATCCTGCAGACGCGAGAGACCGGGATCGATGCGTTGAATCGCGCCCAGCGACCTGTTCACGTGCGCCAGGTTGGGCAGGACGCTGGCCTCCGACTGCTGCAGCGCGTCGGCCATGCCCTGTGCGAGAGCGCGGAGCTCGTCCGCGTGCTCGAGGCGGCGTGCTTCTTCCTCGAGTGCCTCAGACTCGCCGGCGGAGAGCTTGGCGTCTTCGATTTCGCGCGCGACGTGCCGCAAATAGTCCGCGCGCCGCTCCGCGTCGGCCGCTCGGCGACGCAGCGAGTCGATCTCGGACTCGAGCGCGTGCATGGTGTCGTAGCGATCGCGCACCGTCGCCGCCGCGGCGCCGGCGCCGGCGAACGCATCCAGCAGATCGCGCTGCGAGTCGGCATCGAGCAGCGATTGCGCTTCGTGCTGCCCGTGCAGATTCACGAGCGTCCGGCCGACCTCGGCGAGCACGCCCGCCGTGGTGGACGCGTCGTTGATCCACGCGCGCGTGCGCCCGGACGCCGCTACTTCGCGGCGCAGCACGACGAGACCTTCGTCGGCATCGATGCCGTGCGCATCGAGCAGCGCCCGCACGCCGGCAGTGGCGCCGATGTCGAACACACCCTCGACCGTCGCCTTGTCGGCCCCGGTGCGAATGACATCTGTGCTCGCGCGCTCGCCTAACAATAGCGCGAGCGCACCCACGACGATGGACTTCCCAGCTCCCGTCTCGCCGGTGAGCACGTTGAACCCCGGCTCGAGCGGCAGCGTGAGACTGTCGATGATCGCGAAGTTCCGAATGCGCAGCTCGGTCAGCACCTGTCGTTCTCGTCGCGCTCCCGCAATCCGCCCCACGTCAGCTTGCGCCGCATGCGGCTGAAGAACGTTGCGCCACGGAAATTCACCAAGAGCACCGGCCGATCCGCCCGCCGGACCGTGAGAGTGTCGCCGGTGCCGAATGTTGTACCGGTCTGGCCGTCGATCGTAACCAAAAGCTCTTCGGGCCCATCATCTACTTGCACGACCACCTCGGCCGACGGTGGTAGAACTACCGGCCGGACCGCGAGGGTGTGCGGCGAGATCGGCGTGAGCACGATCGACTCGACCGTCGGCACGACAACCGGCCCTCCCGCCGACAGGCTGTACGCCGTCGACCCGGTGGGCGTCGAAACGATGAGACCGTCGGCCACGAAGGATCCGATCGTTTCGCCGTTGACCGACACGCGCAGGTGGACGACGCGCGCGAATCCACCCTTGTGCAGCACCACGTCATTGAGTGCGCGCCGGCGATCCGCGTGCGCGCGCGAGGTGCGCGCCTCGAGCGCCATGCGGTGCTGCACTGTGTAGTCGCCCTGCGCAAACCGCTCGAGCGCGCTCTCGAGCTCTTCGCCGGCGCACGCCGTGAGGAACCCGAGACGGCCAAGGTTGACGCCGAGGATGGGGATCTGGCGGCCCGCGACCAGACGCGCGCCGCGGAGCATGGTGCCGTCGCCGCCGAGCGTGAGGAGGGCGTCGATGCGCGTCGGGTCCTCGAGCAGCTCGCCATCGGCGCCCGCCTCGAGCAGCTCGTCCTCGTACAGCAGTGTCATGCCGAGGTCGGGGCCGCGCCGCTTGAGCGTGTGCAGCACGTCGTGCAGCCGCTCGTAGCGGCGATTGCCCACCACGCCGAGGCGCGTCACCCGGTGAGCGCCTCGGTCTCGTGCAGCGCGCGGATACGGCGGGCGATGCCACCAGCATCGAGGCCCACGAGCTCGAGCTGCCGCGCGCGGGGCGCCTGCTCGATGAACCGGTCCGGCACGCCGTGCACCGCGACGCGCACCGCGGGATCGAGCCGCTCGATCACCGTGGACATGAACGCGCCGAAGCCGTTGATCACGGTGCCTTCCTCGACGACGAGCACACGTTTGTGCTGCGCGGCGATGGCGGTGAGGGTGACCTCGTCGTACGGCTTGAGGTAGCGGCAGTTGACGACGGTGCAATCGATGCCCTCGGCGGCCATTTGTTCGGCGGCGGCGAGCGCCGGCAGTACCGTCGTGCCCGTGGCGAGCACCGCGTAGTCGGCGCCCTGGCGCAGCACTTCCCAGGTGCCTAACGGAGCCGCCGGGATGGTGCCGGCGGCCGGCACGGCGTCGGGCGACGCGTCGCGCGGATAGCGAATCGAGAACGGTCCCTTGGTGTAGTCGAGCGCGGCACGCAGCAGGGCGATCATCTCGGTGCCGTTCTTGGGCGCGGTGACCACCATGCCGGGGACGGCGAGCAGGTACGCGATGTCGTAGAGGCCCATGTGCGTTGGGCCGTCCTCGCCCACGAGGCCCGCGCGATCCATGCAGAAGATGACGGGGAGGTGCTGGATCGCGACGTCGTGGATGAGGTTGTCGTACGCGCGCTGGAGGAACGTCGAATAAATGGCGCACACCGGTCGCACGCCGCGCGTGGCCAGTCCCGCCGCGAAGGTGACGGCGTGTCCCTCGGCGATGCCGACGTCGAAGTGGCGGTTCGGGAAGGTTTTCGCAAACACGCCCGTGCCGGTACCGGCCGGCATGGCGGCGGTGATGGCCACGACGTCCTTCCGCTCCGTGCCCAACTCAGTTAGGCCCTTGCCGAACACCGCCGTGTAGGCCGGCTTGGCGGTCGACGCGCGGCGCGGCTTGCCCGTCGCGGGGTCGTGGCCCGGCGGCAGCGCGTGCCACTTCTCCGAGTGGTCGCCGGCGGGGAAGCCCTTCCCTTTCTGCGTGATCACGTGCACCAGCCGCGGCGTGCGCATGCCTTTCACCGCCTCGAGCGTGTCGACGAGCACGTTCAGGTCGTGTCCATCGATCGGGCCGAAGTAGCGGAAGCCGAGCTCCTCGAACAGCACGCCGGGTGTGAGGAAGCTCTTCATGCTCTCTTCCCACCGGCGCACGAGCGTGCCGATGCCGGAGAGCGGTCCGGGCAGCTCGTCGACCACGAAGCCGATCGCGCCGCGCACGCGATTGTAGATCGGGTTGCGCTGGATCGAGCCGAGGTACTTCGAGATGGCGCCGACGTTAGGCGCGATGGACATCTCGTTGTCGTTGAGGATGACGATGATGTCGCGATCGGACGCGCCGGCGTTGTTGAGTCCCTCGTACGACAGGCCGCAAGTGAGCGCGCCGTCGCCGACCACGGCGGCGACACGGTAGTCCTCGCCGCGCAGGTCGCGCGCGGTCGCGATGCCTAACGCAGCCGAGATCGCCGTGGCGGCGTGGCCGGCGCCGAAGGCGTCGTACGGGCTCTCGTCGCGCTTGAGGAAGCCGGAGATGCCCGCCTCCTGGCGCAGTGTCTCGAAACGGTCCTTGCGGCCCGTGAGCATCTTGTGCGGATATCCCTGATGCCCAACGTCCCACACGATCTGGTCGTGCGGCGTGTCGAGCACATAGTGGAGCGCCACCGCCAGCTCGACGACGCCGAGCCCGGCGCCGATATGGCCGCCGGTGCGGGAGCAGCTGTCGATCAGCGCCACGCGAATCTCCGTGGCGAGCGTGCGCAACTGGTCGCGTGTGAGTGTCTTGAGATCCGCCGGACTATCGATGCGATCGAGAATGGACATGCGTTGATTGTCTCGAGACTACGAGGTACGCAACACCACGAACCGCGCCAGGCGCTCGAGCGCGGGCGTCAACAGGCCGTGCTCGCGTAAGGCATCGCACGCCTCGCGCGTGAGCGCATCCGCCCGGGCTACCGCGCCCGGAATGCCGAGGAGGGCGGGATAGGTGCTCTTGCCCAACGCGACGTCGCGGCCGGCCGTCTTGCCCAACTGCGCCGTCGTGGACGTCACGTCGAGCACGTCGTCGGCGATTTGAAACGCCAGGCCCACGGCCCGGCCGTATCGGTCCAGCGCTTCGGCGTGCGCCGCGTTCGCGCACGCGGCGATCCCGCCGATGCGCACCGATGCCGCGATGAGCGCGCCGGTCTTCGCTCCGTGCACCCGCTCGAGATCGGCCAGCGACAAGCTGTGTCCCTCGCCGGCCAAATCGAGGAGCTGGCCTCCCACCATCCCGCCCGCACCGGATGCGCGCATCAGTTCTCGAACAATGGCGCCGCGGGCGGTCACGGGCAACCCGAGCGCCGCCGCGGCGTCGCACGCGGCGCGCGCCGCGAGCGGCACCATCGCGATGCCGGCCGTGGCGGCGACCACCGCGCCGTGCACCTTGTGCGTGGTGGGTCGTCCGCGGCGCACGTCGTCGTCGTCCATGCACGGGAGATCATCGTGGACGAGGGAATACGCGTGCACGATCTCGACGGCCGCGGCGAGAGCGTCTGCATCCGCGTCACCGCCGGACGCGCGATACGCCGCGAGCAGCAGGAGCGCGCGCAGCCGCTTCCCTTCTCCGAGCAGGCTGTAGCGGATGGCGGCGGACACGTCGTTAGGCACGCCCGCGAGCCCGCGCGCGCAGAGGGCTTGCAGCGCCGCGTCGACCGCCGCGCGATCGGCCGCGAACTGGTCCGCGACCGCGTCAGCCGTCGAAGTGGCCAAGCTCGAATGTTCCATCGGCGCGCTCGATGAGCACGCGCACACGCGCCTCGGCGCGCTCGAGGGCCTTGGACGCGGCGCGCAGCCGCTCGACGCCTTCCTCGAACAGCGCGAGCGCGCGGTCGAGCGCCACGTCGTCGCGGCCCAACTCGGCCACGATCGCTTCGATGCGCGCCAGATCTTCTTCGTACGACACGGGTCAGGGCTCCTGCGGCGGCGCGGGATTGACCGTCGCGCTCTCGGTGCGCGCGCCCACCTGCCCGTCGCGCAGCCGCAATCGGAACGCGCGCCCGCGCTCGAACTGCGCGGCGCTCATGAGCGCGTGCCCGCTTTCGTCCGTCGCCAGCGCGTAGCCCCTGCCTAACGTAGCCAGCGGGCTCAGCGCATCGAGGCGGCCGGCGGCGATCTCGAGTCGCGCGCGGCGGCGTGCCGTGAGCCGCTCCAGGCCGTTGCGCATGTCGCGCGCGGTCTGCTCGAACTGGCGGCGTGCGCGCATGGCGCGGCGCTCGAGCGCCACGCGCAGATCCACGGTTCGCGTGGCGACGCGAGCGCGAACGTCGGCCAGGACCGGAACGGCGGCTTCGGCCGCTGCGGACGGCGTGGCCGCGCGCAGGTCGGCGACGAGGTCGCAGAGCGACACGTCGACCTCGTGTCCGACCGCGGAGATCGTTGGAACGGGACACGCGGCGAGGGCGCGCGCCACGCGCTCGTCGTTGAACGCCCACAGGTCTTCGCGCGAGCCGCCACCGCGGCCGACGATCACCGTATCGATACGGCGCCAGCGGCTCACCCGGCGGATCGCGGCCACGAGCTCGCGCGCCGCGCCGTCGCCCTGCACGCTCGCCGGAACGACCACGATTTCGACGATCGGACACCGGCGCCTAACGACCGCGATGATGTCGTGCAGCGCCGCGCCGTCGGGGCTCGTGATCACCGCGATGCGCCGCGGATACGGAGAGACCCGGCGCTTGCGCTTCGGATCGATCAGCCCTTCGGCCGTGAGGCGCTTGACCGACTGCTCGAGTGCCTTTCGCCACAACCCATCGCCCGACGCTTCGAGCGCCGACACCACCAGCTGCATGTCGCCCTGCGGCGCATACACCGTCATCCGGCCGTACGCCGTCACCTGCATGCCCTCGTCCGGCGCCGCCGGAACGCGCTGCGTGTCCGTTGCCCACATCACACAGCGAATGCGCGCGGATGCGTCGCGAAGCGAGAAGTACCAGTGCCCGTTCCGGTGCTGCGAGAACGTGGCCACTTCGCCGCGCACCCAGAGCGGCGGAAAGGCGCCTTCGACGATGTCTTTTGCCGCGCGCGTGAGCTCGGACACGCTCATCGCGCTCTCGAGTGACGCGCCGCGATATGCGTTAGGCTCCGGCTCCCGCCGCCGCGGGACGCGCGGGCGCGGCGGTGCGCCCGGCGCGTCGAAGAGATCCGGCGCGTCCGGCGGCGACGAACGCCGCGGACCGGGCTTGTTCACGCCGACCGCTCCGCTGCGCGCACGGTGTTCCTGAGCAGCAAGGCGATGGTCATCGGCCCAACGCCGCCCGGCACCGGCGTCAAGAGCGACGCCACTTCTCGTGCGCTCTCGAAGTCCACATCGCCAACCAACCGGTATCCGCTCTTGGCGGACGCATCGACGACACGGTTGATGCCGACGTCGATCACCACCGCACCGGGGCGAATCATGTCGCCGGTGACCATGCGCGGACGTCCGGCCGCTACGATGAGAATGTCGGCCCGACGCGTGTGCGACGGGAGATCCCGTGTTGCGCTGTGGCACACGGTGACCGTGGCGTTCGCGCCCGCCGCGTTCTGCATCATGAGCGCCATCATCGGCTTGCCCACGATGTTGCTCCGCCCGACGATGACGCACTCGGCGCCGCGCGTCTCGACGCCGCTCTGCACGAGGAGCTCCTGCACGCCCGCCGGCGTACACGGCACGAACCCATCGCGCTCGCCAATCAGGTTCTTGCCCACGTTCACGGGATGGAATCCGTCGACATCCTTCTCCGGGCGGATGCGCCTAACGATTGCGTCGGCGTCGATCTGCCCGGGCAGCGGCATCTGCACCAGAATCCCGTGCACGGATGGATCCGCGTTCAACGCGTCCACGTGCGCGACGAGATCGGCCTGCGTGGTGTCCGCTGGTAACCGAATGGTGACGCTGCGCATGCCGGCTTCTTCGGTCGCCTTACCCTTGCTGCGCACGTACACGGCGCTCGCCGGGTCGTCGCCCACCAATACTACCGTTAGGCCCGGCACGATGCCGCGTTGGGCGAGCCGTTGGACGTCGCACGCCACCTCCTCGCGGATCTGCCGCGCGATCGCGACGCCGTCGATCAGCTCAGCGGGCAAAGTCCACCGCCCGTTGCTCACGGATCACCACGACTTTGATCTGCCCCGGATACTGCAATTCGCCCTCGATGCGACGCGCGATCTCCTCGCTCAACGACGTCATCCGCGTGTCGTCCACGTCGTCGGGATTCACGATCACGCGAATCTCGCGCCCGGCCTGAATGGCGAACACCTTGTCCACACCGGTATAGCTCGCCGCGATGCGCTCGAGTCCCTCGAGACGTTTTACGTACGTCTCGAACGCTTCGCGACGCGCGCCCGGTCGCGAGCCCGAAATCGCGTCCGCCGCCTGCACCAGCACCGACACTTCGCTCTCGTGCGGCACATCGTCGTGGTGTGCGGCAATGCAGTTCACGACGAGCGGATTCTCGCCGTACTTGGTCGCGACCTCGACGCCAAGCTGCACGTGGGTGCCCTCGTGCTCGTGCGTGAGCACTTTGCCCACGTCGTGCAGCAGCGCGCCGCGCTTGGCCATCGTGACGTCCAGACCGAGCTCGGCGGCCATGATGCCGGCCAGGTGCGCCACTTCCTTGGAATGTTGCAGGATGTTCTGCCCGTAGCTCGTGCGATAGTGCATCCGCCCGACGAGCTTCACGAGCTCCGCGTGCAGTCCGTGCGCGCCGACTTCGTACGCGGCTTGCTCGCCCATTTCCTGGATGGCCGCCTCGACTTCCTTGCGCGACTTGGCGACCACTTCTTCGATGCGCCCGGGATGGATGCGACCATCGGCCACCAGCTTCTGCAGAGCCAGCCGCGCGACTTCGCGGCGCACCGGATCGAAGCACGAGACCACGACGGTGTCGGGTGTGTCGTCGATGATGACGTCGACGCCCGTGGCGAGCTCGAACGCGCGGATGTTGCGGCCCTCGCGCCCGATGATGCGCCCTTTCATCTCATCATTGGGCAGCGACACCGACGACACGCTGATCTCCGACGTGTGCTCGGCCGCTATACGCTGAACAGCCAGAGCCACAATCTTTTTCGCTTCGCGCTCAGCATTTCTTCGCGCGGACTCGCGAATCTCCCGGACAGTATTTGCCGCCTCGGCCTGTGCTTCCTCGGCGAGACGGCTCATGAGTTCCGCTTTCGCATCACGCGCGGACATGCCCGCGAGCTGCTCGAGGCGTCGTCGCTCCTCGCCGACGAGTTTGTCGAGCTCGCCTTCGCGATCCGCGACGATCTTTTCGCGCCGGCCGAGATCGCTGCCGCGACGACCGAGCTCTTTGTCGCGCTGATCGAGGATGTCGTATTTCCGATCGAGACCCGTCTCGCGCTCCTGCATGCGACGCTCTGCGCGCTCGAGCTCTTCGCGCCGCCTGCCTGCGTCGATCTCCCAGGCCTCGCGCAATTTGATCGTCTCTTCTTTGCCGGCTACGATCGCAGATTTTCGGAGGGTGTCGGCTTCACGGCGCGCTTCGTCGGTAATGCGCGCTGCCGTTTCTTCAGCCGTCGACTTGGCGGCTGCTAACGCGCGCCGCTCTGCTGCGCGTCCCGCCGTTCGTCCGAGTACAAAAAAAACCGCGACGGCGAGGATGAGCACTACGCCAAACGCGGCATACAGCGCGGTTACGCTCATTGGATCTATGCTCCAACGCGACGCACGCGTCACGCGATCGTGGAAACGCCCCAGGGCGTCGCGGCCAATCGCGTAGCGTGTGTCGGCCCAGCACCGACGTAGGG
>DATEKK010000105.1:0-2538 GCA_035277485.1 Gemmatimonadaceae bacterium | reverse complement strand
TTGGGTACGCATGCGAGATGAGACGCGCGTGCGCGGGAGTTGTTAACGCGGCTCACCGCGCGTTATTCATGGTGCGACATGATCCCATCCAAGCCGCGGTTCATTCTCGCGCTCGTCGTCCTCGGACTGATCAGTTACTTGTCGATCGCGGCACCCAAGCCGGTGCCGCGGCTCGCGCCGTTTCTGGATCCGGTGCGCGGCGTGTGGGCGGTGGCGCGAAGCGCGGTGTTGCCGCAGACGGCGGCCGGTACCGTACCAGGGCTCGGCGCGCGGGTGCGCGTGTTCTACGATCTGCGCGGCGTGCCGCACGTGTTCGCGGCGAACGAGCTGGATGCCTACCGCGCATTGGGCTATGTGACCGCGCGGGACCGGTTGTTCCAGCTGGACCTGCAAACGCGCGCGGCGGCGGGGACGCTCACCGAGCTGGTGGGTCCGATTGCGTTAGGCGCTGACGAGGAGACGCGCGCGTTGGGCCTGCCGCGCGCGGTCGAGCGGCAGCTGGCAGCCACCGATACGACGAGCGCCGCGTGGCGTGCGGTGGAAGCGTACAGCGACGGGATCAACGCGTACATAAACGGGATGCACGCGGCCGACCTGCCGCTCGAGTACCGGCTGCTCGACGCGCGGCCCGCGCGATGGAAGCCGGTGAACACGCTGTACCTGCTGGCGCGGATGGGCCTAACGCTGGCGTACGACCCCGAGGAGCTGCGGCGGCTGCGCGTCGCGGCGCTCGTGGGTGATCGCGCCGCCGACGCGCTGCTCTCGACGCGCGCGGCCATCCAGGAGCCGATCGAGCCGAACGGCCAGACGGCGCCGCGTATCGACTCGGTGCCGCTGCCGCCGCCGGGCGCGCCGGACACGGCCGCGGGCGCGCTGGCGCTTGCGTTAGGCAGCGACACGCGCGGGCTCGATGCGCCGGTGCGCCGCGGGTCGGGCGGCGACGTGACGCTGGGCAGCAACAACTGGGCGGTGTCGCCCGCGCGCACGCGCGACAAGTTCGCCTTGTTGGCCGGCGATCCGCACCTCGACCTCACGCTGCCGTCCATCTGGTACGCGGCGCACCTCTCGGCGGGCGGACTGGATGTGTACGGCGTGACGCTGCCGGGCGCGCCGGGTGTGATCATCGGATTCAATCGCAGCGTCGCGTGGTCGTTCACGAACACCGGCGCCGACGTGATGGACTTCTACGCCGAATCGGTGGACGTCGCCGCGCATCCGACGAAGTACTTGTTGGACGGCACGTGGCGCCCGCTCGAGCAGCGCGTCGAACGCTACCGCGACACGAATGGGAAAGTCTTCGCGACCGACACGGTGTTGTACACGCATCGGGGTCCCATGCGTCGCGCCGGCGGCCGATGGCTTTCGATGCGATGGACGGTGCTCGAGCAACCGATGGTGATCGCTCCATTCCAGCAGATGGCGCACGCGCGCAGCGCCGACGAGTGGTTGTCCGACATGAGCACGTACGCGTGGCCCGCGCAGAACATGCTGGTGGCCGACCGATCGGGTACGATCGCGATTCGCTCGACCGGATTCTTCCCGACACGACCGGACAATGGCCGCGGCGACATCGTACGCGACGGGACGAAATCGGCGAGCGATTGGACCGGCTCGTGGCCGGTGTCCAAGTATCCGGGTGCGCGCAATCCGGCGCAGGGATATCTCGCATCGGCCAACCAGCAGCCGGTCGATCCGCGCATGGACTCGACGTACCTGGGCGCCGACTGGCCCGATCCGTGGCGCGCGATGCGCATCAACGCCTTGTTGCGCGCCGATTCGCAGGCAACGGTCGATGACATGCGCAACGATCAGACCGATCCGGGCAGCGCGCGCGCGGATCTGTTCGTGCCGGCGTTCCTCGCCGCGGCGCACGCCGTGCTGGCGACCACGCCTAACGATTCGGCGCTGCGCGAAGCGGCTGATCTGTTGGGCGAATGGGACCGCCGTTACACCGAAGACAACGAGCGCGCGGTGCTGTTCGAGATGGCGATGCGCGAGCTCGGCCGGCGATTGTGGGACGAGCTGATTCCGCCCGGCGACTCCGTGCCGGCGGTGCGTCCGCCGGAGAGCGTGATCGCGGCGCTGCTCGAGCAACCGAACAGCGTCTGGTGGGACGACCGGCGGACGCCGGGCACGGTGGAGCGGCGCGACGACATCCTGGCCGCGAGCCTGCGTGCTGCGTTAGGCGACGCGAAGCGCCGCTACGGCGAGCCGGGCAGCGACAACTGGCGGTGGAGCCGGGTGCAGCACGCGAACATCTATCATCTGTTGGAGCTGCCGTCGCTCTCGCGATTGAACATCGAGGTGCAAGGCGGACCGGGCACCTTGAGCCCGTCGAGCGGGGGCGGCCGCGCGGGTCCGAGCTGGCGCATGGTGGTGCAGATGGGCCCCGACGTGCACGGCTGGGGCACGCTGCCCGGCGGCGAATCAGGTAATCCGGCGAGCGCGCGGTACGACAACATGCTGCGTCCGTGGCGCACGGGTACGCTGGACGCGCTCTACTTTCCGCTCGACTCGCTAGAGTTGGCGAGTCCACCA
>DATEKK010000104.1:0-4549 GCA_035277485.1 Gemmatimonadaceae bacterium | reverse complement strand
AGGGTCCCGCACGGACGGCAGGCGTTCCCGCCTAACGGTGACGAGCACGATCGCCCATAGCACCGCCCCGAACGTGAGGTCGTAGATGACCGACTCCCACCCGTTGATCGGTGGACCGAATATGATCATGCTCGTCGTTAGGCTCGCGTGCATCAGGATGGCGGCGGGAAGGCTGCCGGTTCGCTCGTAGACGCGCACCATCAGGACGCGATACGGCGGCAGAAAACTGAAGAGCGCAACGAGGAGGTACAGTGGTATCGGTACCGATCCGAACGCACTCGCGCTCCCCCACCAGATGGCGAAGAAATGCCACGCCCCCCAGATGACGCCAACCACGAGACCCGTCCACACGACGCCGCGGCGCTCGAGCAGCGTCGGGACGGCGAAGCCGGTCCAGCCCAGCTCCTCGAAAAATCCGGCGCCGATCCCGACACACGCGGCGAGGAGGAGCAGCATTGTGACGTTGTCGGCTTGAATCGGTCCAGCTGGCTCGATCATGCCCGAGCCGAGCAAGGCCGGCGCGAAATGCGTGGACACGGGCCACAGCGCGAGCGCCGTGAGCACGAGCGCCAAAGGCGCAGCCAGCAGGGCGGTCACGTACGAGCTTGGCGCCACACGCCACTTGCCTAACCGCTCGCGATAGCGATGCAGTCCGGCCGCGCCCCCGGTCACGAACGTCAGCGTAAGGCCGGCAACCGATGGACCGGCGAGCATCGCGAGATACACGAGCGTGAACAGCCGGCTCGCCTCGGAAGGCGGCGCTGGTATTGCGCCTCCCCGGACTACCGCGAGTACGCCTCCCCATGAAATGGCGAAGGCGATCGCAACGTAGCACGCGACCGGATGCCGGCGAACGAATGCCGTGACCGCGTTGCTAGCGGGCGCTGGGCGAACCGCGACGTTCGACATGCTTGCCCCCGGAATCTTCTCCGGAGGCAAGGTGCAGCATTCGCCGGTCGCGGTCTGTCGTCGGAAACCGCGTTGCGCGGTGAGGCTTTACCCTACACCGGTTCCGACCTTGCGCGTTATTCAGCGAACAAGCCGGGCATCGAAGCGATACGGCTGGACGTGCTCGACCTCGAACTCCTCGAAGTCGCTGTGTCCGGGATTGATCAACAGGTTGGTTCCGCCCGGCACAATCACGCTCGGCACCTCGAGCGCGAGGGACTCGTTCGCGTGCACCCACGCATCGCCCACTGCCTGAACGGCCGGGGGCGCCGGCCACCGGTTCCATCCGTTAGGCAGCCTCGCCGACGGCAGCGTCGTGACGAGCGCATCGGGCAGGGAAGCCCGAATCAGCGAATACGAGTCGAGCACCTCGACGTTCCCGAGGTGCACCAACACCTCGAGCACGGCGAGCGCCGAACTGTTTGCCGCGTACGCCGCGCGCGTGCCGACGCTGTTCCAGCGAGCGCCGTAGAGGCGCGCGCCCTCGCCGTCGAACGCCGTGCGTGCGTACTTCGTTTTGACGAGCCGCCACACCTGCATCAGGTGGGCAGGCCGTGCTCGAGTCGTCCGATGAGATGTTCGACCTCGATCGCGCCGGCGTCCGTGCGCGCGAAGTCGAGCGGCGCCTGGCCGCCTAACGCTCGGAGCGGCGTGAGCAGCCATTCGCGGGCCTGGCTCATGCTGCCCTCGAAGAGCTCGATGGCCCGCGCGAACACCCGTGCCGCCCGCGCGAGCCGATCCGATTCATCGGGCTCGAGGCGTCCGGCCGACCGCCGTCGAGCGAGCGTACGCTCCGGGATCTCGATCAACCGCGCCAGCGCGGACACTGGAAGCCCCGCGTTCTTCTGAAATCGCTCGAACACCTGATATCCGAACCCGCGCTCGATCTGCGACACCACGTACGTCACCTCGTATCGGCGCATGCCGAGCAGCGCGACGTAATAGTGCCCTTCGCGGTGATGCTCGGCGAGTTGGCTCCAGAGTTCTCCTACGTCGGCGGCTTTTCGCTCAGCGACCTCGGGCATACGCTCCTCGACGGTTGCCATATGACATATTATAACCATGCCATTTGGCTCCTGCAACTCTTCGGCTAGGGCGCTTTCGTTCCTTCGGTGTGCAGCGTCAGCACCGAATCCGCACCGGGCTTCGAGTAGTGCGCGATGGTCGTTCCCACCAGCTTCCCGCCTTGCAGCTTGAGCGACCCTTCGGTCATCACCTTGACGCCCTTCCGGCGCTGGCTCGAGAAGGTGCCCGTGCGCTCGATGATGCTGTCGCCGGAAACCGAGACCTGGAGCGGCACTTTGAGTCCCGACGGGAACGTGATCATCCACCCTGTCGTGTCGGCGGTTGCCGTTAGGACGTACTTGGTGGATGACGTGTCCTTCCCGGAGTTAGGCGTCGCCACCATCTGCCATTTGCCCGCGACGTCAGCCAGCGATAGGGCGGGAGCAGGAGCCGGTGCAGGGGCGGGAGCCGCTGCCGTCGAATCCATGGGGGCCGCGGTGCTCTCCCCGTTCGCTGCCCCTCCGCCCTTCTTGCAACCCACGACTAACAAGCCGGCGCAACAGACGACGGTGAGCTGCGACATGATTCGCATAGAGGCCTCGTCGGTTCAGGGGATCGGAGCGGTTGTCAGACAGCCTCTGCACACGCTACGGGCTTGTGACATGGTGTCAAGCGCGGGCGGGACCGGCGCAGGGACACGTGTGTCCGAACAAGCCGCCGGCGTGGATCGGAAGCAGGACTTGTGTCGCTCCTCGCGGTCTCGAGCAGAGAGGCGCGCGACTGCCGGCGAGCTTGAACCGACCTAAGAAAAAGCTACATTTCATGTTACCCCGCGCTCTGAGCACCAAGAGGCGTGGGCTTTGCATCGCTGTCTGAGACCTTTGCACATTCTCGGGGACTGCCGCGTGGATACTCGGTGGAAAACGCGCCCAAGCCCGGAATTGTGATGTGGACTTTTGGAACTCGTTGTCACGGTTGACGTTGTGAAGAGACTTGCGCGGAATCACATGTCAGAATATCGTCACGTCCCGCGTCTGGCTCATCCCACCTCGCGGAACCCGTAGGTCCCAAGTCCACCACATATTTGGTTTGGCCCTCAAGTAGGAGACGCATCCCCATGGCCCTGCCATCCAAGGCCTCGCCGCCAGCGACTCCGGTGTCGCTCACCAAGAACGCGCGGATCGTGCTCGAGAAGCGCTACCTCGTGAAGGACGAAACGGGGAAGCCCACCGAGCGGCCCGAGGATTTGTTCTGGCGCGTGGCGAGTGTGGTGGCGGAAGCCGACCGGCGCTACGGCGCCAGCGAGGGCGCCGTGGAGGCCGTGGCCGAGGAGTTCTACCGGCTCATGACCGAGCGGCGGTTCGTGCCTAACTCGCCGACGCTCATGAACGCCGGCCGTCCGTTAGGCCAACTGTCGGCGTGCTTCGTGCTGCCGGTGGAAGACGCGTTGTCCAACGGGCACGACGGGATCTACGACACGCTCAGGTCCATGGCACTCATCCATCAGAGCGGCGGCGGCTGCATTGCCGGCGACGCGCGCGTGTGGACTACGTTCTGCGGCGTCGAGCCCATCGAGGTGCTGTTCAATCGCGCGACCGTGGACGGCCGCACCGGCGAACGGCAGGGCAGCGGCGTCGCGTACGACGTGAGCGACTTAGGGATCCGGACGCTGTCCATGAATCCGCGCACGGGCGAGACCGGACTTCGTCCGGTGACGCACGTGTGGAAGTTCGACGTGCCCGCCAAGAATCAGATCGTCGTGCGCACGCGCGAAGGCGCTGAAGTCCAGACCAGCGACTGGCATCCGTTCATGGTGTTGCGGGACACGAGCCTGGTCGAGGTCCGCGCCGATGCGCTCGAGGCGGGCGACGTGATCCTGGGCCCGGAGCGGCCGGAGGCGTTCTGGCCGTGGAACGAGGAGCGCACGATCGGCGGCCTAACGGTAGACACGGACATGGCGTGGCTCGCCGGGTTCACGTTAGGCGACGGGTCGTTTGGCTACGTGCCCGCGCTGCGCCAGCATCGCTTGCGCTGGTTCTCCGGCACGAGCGATGTGCTCGAGCGTGTGCAGGCGATCGTCGCCAAGCGTGGTATCAAGATCGCGATCCAGCGCGACCCGCGCGGTAACGGCCTGGTGCTGGCGACGCTCACGCAGGACTTCGTGCACGCCATGCAGCAGGTGTGTGCGCTCACGCGCCGTGGGCCAAAGGACGCGATCATCCGCGTGCCCGAGCACATCGGGAAATCGCCGCTGCCGGTGGTGCGCGCGTTCGTCGCCGGATTGCTCGACAGCGACGGCAATGTCGACAAGGACGGCAGTCCGTCGTATACCACGGCCAGCGAGGAAATGGCGCAGGACCTGGCCGCGCTCATGAGTCTGTTGGGCTATCAGCCGACCGTTAGGCGGAAAGAGCCGCACGGGCGCGGTAAGCTGCCGACGTATACGGTCCTTCTGTGCCCGCTGCCGCAGGTGGACGAGCTCGCAGCCGACATCGCGCCCTTCATGGCCAACGTGCAACGCAAGGCTCGGCTCCACAGCGACGCCACAAAGCGGACGTCGTTGGCATTGTCATTCCACGCATGGCGCGATGCGCTT
>DATEKK010000103.1:0-18996 GCA_035277485.1 Gemmatimonadaceae bacterium | reverse complement strand
AGCACGCGGTGTATCTCTGGCACAAAGAGCACGACCTGCAGAACGCCGACGTCGTGATCCTGCCGGGCGGGTTCGCCTACGGCGACTACCTGCGCGCCGGCGCGATCGCGCGGTTCAGCCCGATCATGCAGGAGGTCGCGGCGCACGCGCGGCGCGGCGGACCCGTGCTCGCGGTATGCAACGGATTCCAGATCGCGTGTGAGGCCGGGTTGTTGCCGGGCGCGCTGCTCCGCAACGCGAGCTTGACGTTCCTGGGCCAGCCCGTCCGCGTCCGGGTCGAGAACTCCGACACGATGTTCACGAACCGCTACGCGCACGGACAGGTGCTGACCATGCCGATCGCGCACGGCGAGGGCCGCTACACGGCCGAGGCCGAAACCCTGGATCGGCTCGAGGGCGAGGGGCGTGTCGTGTTCCGGTACGTCAATGCGCGCGGCGGTCTCGACGACGAATCGAATCCCAATGGATCGATGCGCGCCATCGCCGGCATCGTGAGCGCCGAAGGCAACGTGTTGGGCCTCATGCCGCACCCCGAGCGCGCGGTCGAATCGCTCCTCGGCTCCCATGACGGGTTGGGTATATTTCAATCAATGCTCGCTCGAGTGTCCGCGTGACCGACGTCGATCAGCGCGTTCCGCGCGCATCCCGAAGCCCACGCGCCGTCGAGGCGCGCCCCGGCGATCCCGCGATCACCCCCGCCCTCATCGCCGAGCACGGCCTAACGGAGGGGGAGTTCGCGCGGCTGCGCGCGATGCTGGGCCGCGAGCCCACGTTCACCGAGTTAGGCATCGTGAGCGCGCTGTGGAGCGAGCACTGCTCCTACAAGCACTCGCGGCCCGTGCTCAAGACCCTTCCCACGCAGGCGCCGTACGTGCTGCAGGGGCCGGGCGAGAACGCAGGCGTGATCGCCATCGGCGACGGCCTCGCGGTCGCGTTCAAGATCGAGTCGCACAATCACCCGTCGGCGGTCGAGCCGTATCAGGGCGCCGCGACCGGCGTGGGCGGGATTCTGCGCGACGTGTTCACGATGGGCGCGCGTCCCATCGCGATGCTCAACTCGCTCCGGTTCGGCTCGCTCGACTCGCCGCGCCAGCGCTACTTGTTCGGCGGCGTCGTGAAAGGCATCGGCGACTACGGCAACTGCGTGGGCATTCCGACGGTCGCGGGCGACGTCGTGTTCGATGCCGCATACGATGGGAATCCGCTCGTGAACGCGATGTGCATCGGGCTCATGCACGAGCGCGACCTCATTCGCGCGAAAGCCGAAGGCGTCGGCAATCCCATCATGGCGGTCGGCGCGCGCACAGGCCGCGACGGGATCCACGGCGCATCCTTCGCCTCGGAAGACCTGTCGGCCGCGAGCGATGCGAAGCGGCCGCGCGTGCAGGTGGGCGATCCGTTCACCGAGAAGCTCTTGCTCGAGGCGAGCTTGGAGCTCATCCGCAGCGGACACATCGTCGCCATCCAGGACATGGGCGCCGCCGGCCTAACGTCATCGTCGGCCGAGATGGCGGCGCGCGGCGACGTCGGCGTGACCATCGATGTCACGCGCGTGCCGGTACGCGAGGAAAACATGACGCCGTACGAGATCCTGCTCAGCGAGTCGCAGGAGCGGATGCTCGTCGTGGCCAAACAGGGCCACGAGCGCGCGGTGCGCGAGATCCTCGCCAAGTGGGATCTCGCCGCCGAAGTGATCGGCGAAGTAATCGCCGAGCCCGTGTACCGCGTCACGGAAGGCGATCGCGTCGTGGCCGAGTTTCCGGGATCGCGCCTTGTCACCGATTGTCCCGTCTATTCGCCGCCGGCCTCGGAGAGCGAGGATATTCGCGCGCTCCGCGAGCGTGACGTGCGCGTGATCTGCGAGCTCCCCGAGGAACGCGATCCGGTGTGGACGCTCGAGCGATTGCTCTCGTCGCCGACGATCGCGAGCAAGCGGTGGGTCTATCGACAATACGATTCGACCGTGCGGACCAACACCGTGGTCGGACCCGGCGGCGGCGACGCGGCGGTACTGCGCGTGCGCGGGACGAACAAGGCGATCGCGACCAAGACCGATGGCAACGGTCGCTACGTGTACCTCGACCCGCGCACCGGCGGCCGCATCGCGGTTGCCGAGGCGGCGCGCAACGTGGCGTGTGTGGGTGCACGGCCCATGGCGATCACGAACTGCCTCAATTTCGGCAATCCGCGCCGGCCCGAGGTGTTCTATCAGTTCCGCGAGGCGGTGGCCGGCATCGCCGAGGCGTGCCGCGCGTTAGGCACGCCGGTCACCGGCGGCAACGTATCGCTCTACAACGAGAGCCCGGCGGGCGCCGTCTATCCCACGCCGGTCATCGGGATGGTCGGTCTGGTCGACTCGCTCGCGCACGTCACCCGCTCCGCCTTCCACGCGGACGGCGACGCCATCGTCCTGTTAGGCGAGCCCACCGACGAGATCGGCGCGAGCGAATACCTGTCGCGCGTGCACGGCGTGGTGGCCGGCGCGCCGCCGGCGTGCGACTTGGGTCGCGAGCGCGCCCTCATCGACGCCCTTCTCGCCGCGATCGCGGCCGGCGCCGTTCACTCGGCGCACGACTGCAGCGACGGCGGCCTCGCCGTGGCGCTCGCCGAGTGCGCCGTGGGCGACGCCGAATCTCCGTTAGGCGCCGAGGTCGACTTGTCGGCGTGGAGCGGCCTGCCGTTGCGCGCGCTGTTCTTCGGCGAAGCGCAGGGCCGCGTCATCGTGAGCACGCCCGAGCCCGATCGCGTACTCGCGATCGCGAAGCAGCACGGCGTGCCCGCCCGGCGCTTAGGCACGGTGCGTGCAGCGTCGAACGCTCTCGACATGCGCGTTGGAGCGCGGTCGTTCAGCGCCCCGCTCGCTCGCCTGGCCGCTGCGTACCACGACGCGATACCCAACATCATGTCGGGAGCAACCGGCGAGACGGCTGTGTTGGAGCAACACCCTCAACCATCGGCATCGTAATCCATGTGCGGAATATTCGGAGTGCACGGAGCCCAGGACGCCGCGGGGCTCGTGCACCTGGGACTCTATTCGCTGCAGCACCGCGGACAGGAGTCGGCAGGCATCGTCGCGGTGGACTCGGACGGCGTTGCGCGTGCCCAACGTCGGATGGGCCTCGTGTCCGAGGGGCTCATGAGCAACGCGCTCGACGAGCTCACCGGTACCCTCGCGCTCGGCCACACGCGATACAGCACGGCGGGCTCGTCGTCGATCGACAACGCCCAACCGGTGCTCGTGCGCTTTCGCGGCGGCTACATTGCGCTCGCGCACAACGGCAACATCGTCAATGCCAGCGAGCTGCGCCGCGAGCTCGAGGATGACGGGTCCATCTTCAGCTCCACGATGGATTCCGAGGTGCTCGTCCACCGCATGGCGCGGTCGAAGGCCGAGCGCCCCGAGGACCAGCTCGCCGAAGCGCTCACCGGCGTGGAAGGCGCGTTCTCCCTCGTGGTGGCGAGCGGCGGCACACTCATGGCCGCCCGCGATCCGCGCGGGTGGCGCCCGCTGGTGATCGGCCGGTTAGGCGGCGCGGTGGTGTTCGCGTCGGAGACGTGCGCGCTCGACATCGTCGGCGCCGCCCACGTGCGCGACGTGCAGCCGGGCGAGATCGTGATCGTCGACGCAAACGGATTGCGCTGCCGGCAGGCGCTGCCGCCGCGCGAGTCCAAGCGGTGCGTGTTCGAGTACGTCTACTTCGCCCGCCCCGACAGCCGCATCTTCGACGGCGGCTCCGTTGACCGGGCCCGCCGCGCGTTAGGCAGACAGCTCGGCCGCGAGTGTCCGGCGCCCGGCGCCGATCTCGTGTTCGGCGTCCCGGACTCGGCCAACGCCGCGGCGTTGGGCTACGCCGAAGAGACCGGACTGCCCCTCGAGCTCGCGCTCATCCGCAATCACTATGTGGGCCGCACCTTCATCCAGCCGTCGCAAGCCGGCCGGAGCCACAAGGTGAAAGTGAAGTACAATCCCGTCCGGGAAGTGCTCGAAGGCAAGAAGGTCGTGATGATCGACGACTCGATCGTACGCGGCACCACCACGCGCGGCCTCGTGTCGCTCGTGCGCGCCGCCGGAGCGCGCGAGGTGCACATGCGCATCGCGTCGCCCCCCGTCACGGGCCCGTGCTATTACGGTATCGATACGCCTTCGCGGGAAGAGCTGATCGCCGCCAACCTGTCGGTGGACGACATCGCGCGCCACATTGATGTCGACTCCCTCGGTTATCTGTCGCTGGACGGCATGTTGGCCGCAGTGCCGGGCGGACCGGATGGATTCTGCCACGCCTGCTTCTCGGGCGATTATCCGACGCCGCCGCCCACCGATCCGGACAAGCTGCGCTTCGGTTGCGGTTGTTAGGCACGTAGTGCCGCTCGCCCGGCGGCCGCCCGTCACTCATCGCGGAGATCCAATCGTCGTGTCCAGGCTCGTCTACTTTTTCGGCAACGGCAAGGCTGACGGCACCCGCGAGATGAAAGCGGTGCTCGGCGGCAAAGGCGCCAACCTGGCCGAGATGACCAATCTCGGCGTGCCCGTGCCGGCCGGATTCACGATTGCCTGCGAAGCGTGTGTCTCCTACCTCGCGACCAAACACGAGCCGGCGGGACTCCGGGATGAAGTGTCGTCGCAGCTGGCGCACCTCGAGCAGGCCGCCGGCCGTCGGTTAGGCGACGCGAGCTCGCCGCTGCTCGTGTCGGTTCGCTCCGGGGCGCCGGTCTCGATGCCCGGCATGATGGAGACCATCCTCAACCTCGGCCTCAACGACCGCACCGTCGTGGGTCTGGCGCGCGAGAGCGGCAACGCGCGCTTCGCCTACGACTCGTATCGCCGCTTCATCCAGATGTACGGCGACGTGGTGTTAGGCGTCTCGATACACGAGTTCGAGCGCCTGCTTTCGGACAAGCGCAAGGATCAGGGCGTCGAGACCGACGCCGAGCTGAGCGAAGATTCGCTGCGCAATCTCGTCGAGGAGTACAAATCCCTCGTGCAGCGCACCCTCGGCGCGGAATTCCCGATGGATCCGCAGGTCCAGCTGTGGGGCGCCATTGAAGCCGTCTGGAAGTCCTGGATGCTCAAGAAGGCCGTGGACTACCGCAAGGTGAACGGCATCCCGGAAACGTTAGGCACTGCCGTGAACGTCGTCGCGATGGTGTTCGGGAACATGGGCGACGACTCGGGCACGGGTGTCGCGTTCACGCGCGATCCATCGACCGGCGAGAAGCGGTTCTTCGGCGAGTTCCTCGTGAACGCGCAGGGCGAGGACGTCGTCGCCGGGATCCGTACGCCGCTGCACATCGATCAGATGGCCGAGCGCTTGCCGGGCGCGTACAAGGAGCTGATGTCCACGCAGCAGCGCCTCGAGCAGCACTACCACGACATGCAGGACATCGAGTTCACGGTCGAGCGCGGCAAGCTGTATCTGCTGCAGACGCGCACGGGCAAGCGCACCGCGGCGGCGTCCGTACGCATCGCCGACGAGATGGTGACGGAAGGATTGATCCAGAAGCGCGAGGCCGTGCAGCGCGTCGACCCGTCGCAGCTCGACCAGCTCCTGCACCCGATCATCGATCCATCCGCGCACTCGAAACCGATCGCGGTGGGCCTTCCGGCGAGCCCCGGTGCGGCCAGTGGCCGCGCCGTGTTCGATCCCGATGTCGCCGAGCAACGGGCGGCGCAGGGCGAGCGCGTGATTCTCGTGCGCGAGGAGACCACGCCCGAGGATTTCCACGGGATCGTAGCCGCGCGCGCAGTCCTAACGGCGCGCGGCGGCATGACGAGCCACGCGGCCGTGGTGGCGCGCGGCATGGGCAAGTGCGCGGTGGTGGGATGCAAGGACATCCACGTGGATCTCGAGCACCGCCGCTTCACGGTCGACGGAAAAACGGTGGACGAAGGCGACTGGGTGACGCTCGACGGCGCGAGCGGCCGCGTGTTCGCCGGTGACTTACCGACCATTCCGAGCGATGTGGTGCGCGTGCTGTCGGGCACGATGCGCGGCGCCGATTCGGCCAGCTATCAGTCATTCGCCCGTCTGTTAGGCTGGGCCGACGAAATGCGCACGCTGCGTGTCCGCGCCAACGCCGACACGCCGCAGGATGCGCGCATCGCGCGCGCGTTCGGCGCCGAGGGCATCGGCCTCTGCCGCACCGAGCACATGTTCTTCGAGGGCGATCGCATCGTCGCGATGCGCGAGATGATCGTCGCGCGTGACGAGGGCGGCCGCCGCCGCGCGCTGGCCAAGCTGCTTCCCATGCAGCGCCAGGATTTCGACGGCATCTTCGAAGCGATGGCGGGTCTGCCGGTCACGATCCGGCTGCTCGACCCGCCGCTGCACGAGTTCCTGCCCCACGGCGGCGAGGATGCCAAGCGCCTCGCCCATACGTTAGGCATGCGGCGCGACGAGCTCGGCCGCATCGTCGAGTCGCTCCGCGAAGTCAACCCGATGTTGGGCCACCGCGGCTGCCGGTTAGGCATCACGTATCCCGAGATCACGGAGATGCAGGGCCGCGCGATCTTCGAGGCCGCCGTACGCAGCAAGCGCCGCGGCATCGACGTTCACCCCGAAATCATGGTCCCCCTCGTCTCGACGGTGAAGGAGTTCGAGAACCAGCGCGCGATTCTCGAGGAGGCCGCAAAACAGGTGCTGGGCGCGATGGGCGAAGAGGTGCCCTACACCATCGGCACGATGATCGAGCTGCCGCGCGCCGCGCTCACCGCCGACGAGATTGCCGCGAAGGCCGACTTCTTCTCGTTCGGCACGAACGATCTCACGCAGACCACCTTCGGCCTGAGCCGCGACGACGCGGGCCGCTTTCTGCCGTTCTACGTCGACAAGGGGATCTTGCCGGAGGATCCGTTCCAGGTGCTGGACACGGTGGGCGTGGGCAAGCTGATTCGGTGGGCGGTCACCGAGGGACGCCGCACGCGCCCGGGACTCAAGGCCGGCATCTGCGGCGAGCACGGTGGCGAGCCCAAGTCGATCCGTTTCTGCCACGACACGGGACTCAACTACGTCTCGTGCTCCCCGTTCCGCGTCCCGATCGCCCGCCTCGCGGCTGCGCAGGCCGCGCTCGCGACGAGTACGTCAGCGTAGAGGTCGCGTGGCGGCCTACCGGCCCTGCCAGCGCCGCCTAACCGACGCCTACCGTTATTATTCGCGATAGATCTTGCGTACCATCGACGCCAGCTCGATCGCATTCGTGGTACCGTAATTCGCGTAGCAGTTGTTCATCACGACGTGCACCTCGCGCGCGCGTCCCGCGATCTCGCTCACGCGCGGCGCCCACGACTCCAGCTCGTGCGCGTCGTACAGGTAGCGGAACTTCTCCGCCGTCGTGACGCCCGCGCGCTCCCACGTCTCGGCGCGGCGCCCGTGGAACCGGATCACCGCCAGTCGTGGCGCCGTCACTGCGACCACCGGCGGCACGCTGCTCGTGAGCCCCTGCGGCTCGTCGACCATCACGAACGGAATGCCGTGGTCCTCGAAGAACCGCAGCGTGTGCTCGGCGTTCCGCGCGTTGAACCAGAGCGCGTTGCGCAGCTCCACGCTGAACGGCACGTCGCCAAAGCGATGGTGCGCGTCCAGGATCTGATCGCGGCTCGCATGGCCGGGCAGGAACCAGCGCGGGTACTGCATCAGCACCGCGCCTAACTTGTCCGTCTCGCGCAGCGGCAAGAGCGCGTCGATGAACGTCGTCCACACGGCGTCGGTCAGTTCGGGCGGCAGGTCCTTTGCGTAGAGGCGCGACTTCGCGGCGAGCGGAGCGGGCAACGCGTCCCGAATGTCCGCCGGGAGTCGAGCGACCTCCGATGGCTGCCCCGTCATGAGCGCGTGCGCCTTGATGTCGAAGCGAAAAGTCTCCGGGGTGCGGTCCGCCCATGCTTCCACCGTCTGACGCGCCGGCAGCGCGTAGTACGGCGAGTCGACCTCGACCATCGAGAACTGCGACGCGTAATACTTGAGCCGCGCCTCCGCCGACGTCGCCTGGCTCGGATAGAAGACGCCCGAGCGCACGAGGGTCGGGTCGGTCCACGATGCCGTGCCGAATCGAATGAGCGACCCGTTAGGCGTGCGCACCGGTTCGGGACCGGGCGCCTCGAGCCGGGATGCGCGCTCGCGCGCATCGTCTACGCCGGGATCGTGCGCGCTCGGTGGCGCCGACGCTGCGCGCTCGGGCGGGGGAGGTGTGCGAGACCGTGGCATCAGCCAAAGCTACGCGCAGCAAACGCCAAAGGCCGACTCGAGTGCCGAGCCGGCCTTTGGACACGATGGAGGCGCGGGGATTCGAACCCCGGTCCGAGACAAGATCCGAAGCAGCGTCTACGTGCGTAGCCCATCGATTGAGGTCTCCAGCCGCTGGCCAATGGGCCGCCCACTGCTGGACAAGTCTTCTATGATTTCGCGCGCCGCCGGAAGACGCAACGGCGCACTAGCCCGAATTTTCGTTACCCGTCAGGCCGCCTCAGGCGGGCTTCCCGGCGGGCAGGTGCTGTAACCGAAGTTACGCAGCCAGAGCCAAGTTGTTGTTGGCAGTTAAAAATTTCCCGAGGGATTTACCAGGACTCGAGGACCTGGGCACGCTGCCACCACTTCACTTACCCCGTCGAAGCCAGTCGCCCCCTTCTCCACAAAATCTAGATCAGTTGCCGCGCGCGGTCAATGCGGGGCGCGCCGCGCGTCGTTCAAGTAATGCTTTGCTAAGCGTTAACGATGAAGCTACTTGCGTCCGCACACCTCACGCAATTTCTACCAGCTCTCTTCGCGTCGTAGAGCGCGCGGTCCGCCGCCGAGAAAAGCGAGTCGTGACGACCCGTGCTCGTCGGGAAACTCGCGACGCCGAAGGACGCCGTCACCGCGATCACACGTCCATCTACCTCGACACGCGCCGACTCGAATGACCGACGCAGTCGCTCGGCCACCTCACGCGCACGCTCCATTGGCGTCTGCGGCAGGAGGATCGCCAGCTCTTCGCCGCCATAGCGCGTGCAGAGATCGATGCCGCGGATCGCGCGCTTGGCGCTGGCGGCGACGACTGCCAGAACGCGGTCGCCGGCCGTGTGTCCGTACGTGTCGTTGATCTGCTTGAAGTAGTCCAGGTCCGCGAGAATGAGCGACAGCACCTGGCCGTTGCGATCGCACTCGGCGAGGTGTTGGCGGAGGCGCTCGTCGAACACGCGGCGGTTCGCGAGACGCGTAAGCGGGTCTGTGCGCGACTCCACCGTCGCCCGCTCCAGGTGCCGGACGTTGACGAACGCCGCCGCGGAGACCGACGACAGCAGCAACAGCAGCGACGACTCGACCGCCGTCAGCTGGCCGGCGTCTTCGCCCTCGACCGCGATCGCGCCTAACGGACGGCTGTCGCGCACCAGGGGCACCACCGCCAGCGACCCCAGCCGCCGGCTGGGCTCCGCCTCGCCGAACACGGCGTACTGGGACGCCGCATCCACTTCGCTGAGCGTGAAGCGCTGACGCTCGCGGCACGACGTGCCGACGAAGGACGAGGGCGTCACCTCGAAGCCCACCGCCACGGCGTGTCCCATCGATACGCTCGTGACCGTACCGTTCTCTTCCCGCTCGTCCCACACAATGAATGCAGCGCGCGTCCCGCCTGAGACCTCGAGCGCCGCGTCGCAGATCGCGTGGCCCAGGCCGGCCACGTCGTGGCTGCTCTGCACGCGCTCGGCGGCGCGCGCCAGAAGCTCGGCCTTGCCGCGGTACTGGCGCGTCTCGCGACCATCGCGCAACAAGCCGAGCAGGGCGCCGAGGCGGGCTGCGTGCGCCGCGAGCTCCTGCCTAACGTTGAGCGGCAGCCGGTGGCGATCGCCGGCGTACACGGTGAGCGCGCCTCCAACTTGCTCGTCCTGCGCCGCGCCCACTGGCGCCGCGTAGATCGCGCACCCGTCGCTCTCCTGGTTCGTCGTGACGATGCTCTGCTCCATCGACCACGCGACCAATGCGGCGGCCGACGGGTTGGTCTTCCGCTCTCGTTGTGCCGTTGCGGGGATCGTGAGCAGGGGGCGGGCCGTACCTTCGTCGGTGCGGAGCCACAGGGTCACGTCATCCGCCCCCAGCGCCTGTTGCGCATCGGTGAGCAGGCCCTCCACCACATCGCGCTCTACGGCGCGGCCGAGTGCGTGGTCGCGCATGAGCCGTTCGACGGATGGCGTGCGCGATGACGGCGGCAAATCGGGGTGGCCATCGGCCCAGGGATCATCGCGTCCGCGCCGCATCGCGTAGCGGGCCGCGAGACCTGTCAGCGTGCCCGCCGCGAAGAGCATGGCGAGGCGCGTCCACCGCGCATCCTCGGAGAGGCTAGCAAGGAGCGGGTCGAAGTGCGCGAGAACCGGAATCGACGCGAGCGCGACGCCGAGGGCGTACAGACCGCCGGCCCGCCATGCGAGCACGGCGATGAGACACGCCAGCAGCGCGGCGATCGGGGAGTGCACCGCGCTCGTGGCGAGGATGGTCAGCGCGACCGAGAGTGCGAGCGCGCCGATGCGAGAACGCACGTAGCTCTCGGGTGACAAACTCGGCGATGTGGACAGGATGTTGGGTTAGGCGTGCGTGATTCGCGATGCCGCGAAGGCCGCTCCAAACCCGTTATCGATGTTGACGACCGTCACGCCCGAGGCGCAACTATTGAGCATGGAGAGGAGCGCCGCGACGCCGCCGAAGCTGGCGCCGTAGCCGACGCTCGTCGGGACCGCGATCACCGGCGCGGGCACGAGACCGCCCACCACCGAGGGGAGCGCGCCGTCCATTCCGGCCACGACGATCACGACCGCGGCGTTTTCGAGGACCCGGCTTTGCGAGAGGAGCCGGTGGAGGCCGGCGACGCCGACGTCGGTGAGACGCTCGACGTTGTTGCCCAGGGCGCGCGCCGTGACCGACGCTTCCTCGGCGACGGGCAGGTCGCTGGTCCCGGCGGTGATCACGAGGATGGTCCCGCGGCCCGCCGGCGGAGCCACGTTGGGCGCGAGGAAGGCCGTGCGGCCGAGTGCGTTGAGCTCCATGGTCGGGAAGCGATCGAGGAGCGGCGCGTGCATCTCGGGCGCGAGGCGCGTCGCCAGCACGCCTTCTCCGCGTTCGGCGATGCGCTCGGCGATGGCGACCACCTGCGGGGCGGTCTTACCGGCGGCGAAGATGACTTCGGGATAGCCCTGCCGGAACGCGCGGTGGTGGTCGACCGTGGCGAAGCCGAGCGATTCAGCGTTAGGCATAGAGAGCGCGCCTAACGCACCGAGGGCCGCCTGGGCGTCCACCTCGCCGGACGCGACCTGGCGCAGCAGCGCCAGAACGCGCTCCCGTCTCACGCCGCGCGAGCCTCGCCGGGCTCTCCCTCGGATGGGGCGACGTCGCCGCGCGCGCGCGCGGCGAGATACTCGGCAAAGATGTCGTCCACCGCCGCGAGCGATTCGACCAGGTGCAACTTGCGCCGTATGTCGGCGGAGCCGGGCAGCCCTTTGACGTACCACCCGAGGTGCTTCCGAAACTCGATGGCCGCACCGCGCGGATCGTTTTCGTACGCCTGCGCCATGCGCGCGTGCTCGGATGCGATGGCAAAGCGTTCTTCGACGGGCGGCGTCGCAGGCATCGGCTTCCCTTCCAAGAGTGCGCGCGCCTGCGTGAACACCCACGGCTGCCCGAAGGAGCCGCGCGCGATCATCACGCCATCGCAGCCCGTGTCGCGGTACATGCGCACCGCGTCGTCGGCCGTTTTGATGTCGCCGTTTCCGATGACCGGAATCTCGAGCGCGCTCGCCACCGCGGCGATCTCGTCCCAACGCGCGTCACCCGAGTACATTTGCGCGCGCGTGCGAGGGTGGAGCGTTAGGACGCGCGCGCCGGCATCCTGGCAGCGCAGCGCGATCGCGACCGGATCGCGCATCTCCTCGTTCCATCCGCTGCGGATCTTCACCGTAACCGGCAGGTGCGTGCCCTGGATGACGGCGCGGATGACATTGGTGACGAGCGCGACGTCTTTGAGGCATCCCGAGCCGCCGTTGCGCTTCACCACCTTCTTCACCGGGCAGCCGAAGTTGATGTCGATGAACTCCGGTGCGAACACGTCGGTGACGAATGCCGCGGCGTCGCGCATCGCTGCGGGGTCGGCGCCGAAAATTTGCACGCCAATGGGGCGCTCATCGGACCCGAAGCGCAGCTTTTCTATGGTGGCCGGATTCTCCCGGCGAATGCCTTCGGCGGAGAGGAACTCGGTGACCACCACGTCCGCGCCAAAGCGCCGGCAGAGTCTTCGGAACGGAGACTCCGAGACGCCGGCCATCGGTGCGAGGAAGAGCGGCACCGGGAACGCGGTGGAGTATGGGAATACCATGGAATGAAACTACCGTAACCGGCAACTCCATGCAACGTCGTTATTTGACACTGTTTTGCACGGTGGGTAAGTTGCGAGGTTTCCCGCGATGACGCGGCCAATTCGAGGTAGGTATTCGCTCCTGGGGAGATAGATGGAATTACGACAATTCTTCACTGAAGATGGGATCAAGCTGGGGCTCGAGGGGAGCACCAAGGACGATATCCTCAAGGAATTGATCTCGCTTCTCAAGTTGGACGAGAAGTCGGAGGGCATGCTGTACAAGATGCTCAAGCGGCGTGAGAACCTCGGGTCGACCGGAATCGGGCGCGGGATCGCGATTCCGCATTGCCGCTCGTTAGTGGTGAACAAGTTGCGCGTGGCGTTCGGGCGAAAGCCGGCCGGCGTCGATTTCAAGGCGATCGACGAGAAGCCGGTTTTCTTTTTCTTCCTGATCGTAGCCCCGCCGCTCGAGGTGTCTAACCAGTATCTCCCCGTGTTGGGGAAGATTGCACAGTTCAGCAAGGAGCCAGACGTGCCGCAGCGTCTGTTGTCGTTGACGCAGCCGGCGCAGTTCATGGCCCTGTTGGAGGAGAAAGGAGTCTGATGTTGCATGCCGAGCTGGAAATACTGCTCGAGATCCAGGATTTGCAGACGTTGCGACGTGACATTTCGGTGGCCGAATACGCCGCCGCGGGGATTCCGGTCAACGTAGAGGAGTTCAGCGCGCGGTTAGGCGAGCGCATTACGGAACGCGAGGAGCAGTTGTCGCCGCGGACGCAGTCGGCGTATCGTCGCATTCTCAAGCGCCACGAACGCGTGGTGGCACCGGTGCTCAACGGCGTGTGTTACGGCTGCTTCGTGCACGTGCCGACGAGCAAGGGTCACGATCAGGAGCGCAACAGCGAGCTCCGGAATTGCGAGAGCTGCGGGCGGTTCATCTATTACACCGACTAGTGAGTGCGTCCGAGTTTGTGGTAGCAGCTCCTTACGCAGCGGGACGCCTCGCTTCCCAGTGCCGGAATGCGGGCCGCGAGCATCACTGTTTATGAGGAAACGGGCACGGCACGGACAACACGGACGGTGCACGGATAAGAACCGTCATTGTTCTTTGTCCGGTTGGTCAGATGTGTCTGTGCAGGTCCGTTTCCTCATGAACAGTGATGCTGCCGTGGTGCGCCGTGCCGGGGCGAGAAATCAGCACCGCTGTATCCTTGGCACCCCTCTACAGAGGACCCGAACGAAACGTCGAAACACGACGCACATGATGTCCAGAATTCAGAGACGCTCCACCTAGGGAAGCGCTCGCCTTCCCGTTAGGCCAGGTCAGCGCCGAAGGCGCCGCAGTGCGCCGCCTTTGTGCAGCGCGACGTGGTCCGTCGTGTCGCTCTTGATTTCGTATTGCGGGTCGCTCGCGCTCGCGTGGTGCACGTAGCCCTTGTAGTCCACGTCTTTCGTGTGCACGCGTACGATCCGCCCGCGTACGCGGCCCGCCTCGGAATTCCAGCTGACGTGATCGCCAACCTTGAATGTCTTGGCCATCGCGTCACTCCCACTCGATGGTGGCCGGCGGCTTGGAACTCACGTCGTACACCACGCGATTCACACCATCCACCTCGTTGATGATGCGGCTCGAGATGTTGGCGAGCACGTCGGGCGGGAACGGGAACCAGTCGGCGGTCATACCGTCCGAGCTCGTGACCGCGCGCAATGCGACGACGTTGTCGTACGTGCGCGCATCGCCCATCACGCCGACGCTGCGTACCGGCAGCAATACGGCGAACGCCTGCCAGATGTCGTCGTACAACCCGGCCTCGCGTATGCCCTCGAGGTAGATGGCGTCTGCCTTACGGAGCACCGCGAGCTTGTCGCGCGTGACGTCGCTCAGGATGCGAATGGCGAGCCCGGGACCCGGGAAGGGGTGGCGCCCGACCATCTCCTCGGGAAGGCCTAACTCCCTGCCCACCTGCCGCACTTCGTCCTTGAACAATTCGCGCAGGGGCTCGATCAACTTGAACGACATGCCTGGTTTGAGGCCGCCGACGTTGTGATGCGTCTTGATCGTCACCGACGGGCCGCCGCGGGGCGAGATCGATTCGATCACGTCCGGGTAGAGCGTGCCCTGCACCAGGAACTCGACGCCCTCGCCCACCTGCGCCGCGGCGTCCTCGAACACGTCGATGAACGTGTGGCCGATGCGGCGCCGCTTCTCTTCCGGATCCTCGACGCCGGCGAGCTCCGTTAGGAACCGGTCGGCCGCGTCCACCGTGACCAGGTCGATGCCGAGGTTCGCGCGAAACGTGCGCTCCACCTGCTCGCGCTCGTGGAGGCGCAGCAACCCGTGATCGACGAAAATGCACGTGAGACGATCGCCGATGGCGCGGTGCACGAGCGCGGCGGCGACAGACGAGTCCACGCCGCCCGAAAGCCCGCAGATCGCGCGCGCCGAGCCGACACGCTCGCGGATCCGCGCCACTTCTTCCTCAATGAAGGCCCCGGTGGTCCAACCGGGCTCTGCCTTACACTCGTTGAAGAGGAAGTTCGCGATGATCTCGCCGCCGCGCGGCGTGTGCTGCACTTCGGGGTGAAACAGCACGCCGGAAATGGGTCGCGACTGGTGTCGGATGCCGGCGATCGGTGCGTTGGCGCTCCGCGCGATCACGTCGAAGTCAGGCGGCGGCGTTTCCACGTAGTCGCCGTGACTCGCCCACACGGTGATGCACTCGCCGGGCGTGAACCCGGCAAACACGCCCTCGGGTTTCACGATCTCGAGCTCGGCGCGGCCGTACTCGCGGCGGCCGGCGCGCGACACGCCGCCGCCCTCCAGTTGGGCTATCAGCATCATGCCGTAGCAGATGCCCAACACGGGCGCGATGTCGAGCAGCGCCGGGTCGGCGGTGGGCACGTCGTCGCCGTACACCGAGGCCGGGCCGCCGCTCAGGATGATGCCGGTCGGGTGCCAATCGCGGACCCATTGCAGCGTGCGCGTTGGCGGATGGATTTCGCAGTACACGCGCGCCTCGCGGATGCGGCGCGCGATGAGCTGGGTGAACTGCGACCCATAGTCGAGAACGAGAATGCGCGAAGCGCCAGGCTGCGTCATGGCCTAACGGAACGGGTTACCACCGCCACTGCTCGCCCTCGAGCGTGATGAACGTGACGTCCTTGGTATCCAGGTCGAGGAGCGCGGCGCCCGGCGTGCCGTACAACCACCCACACGCCTCGCCGGGATTGAGCAGCAGCGTGTCGCCGGTAATATCGCGGCGGCATTTGTGCGTGTAGCCGTGGATCACCACGGCGTGGCCGCTCACCGAGCGGTCGCCCACGTCGCCGATGTCGTGCACGAGCAGGATGCGCGACCCGTTCACCTCGACGCTGTGCGGGCCCTCGTACAACTCCGTGCCCATGCCTTTCGCGGCCTCGGCCCGCAGTCCTTCGCGGTCGCCGTCGTTGCGGCCGTACACGCCGGCCAGCGCGAGATTCGCCGCGATGATGGGACGCAGCGACCACGAGGCGCAGAAGTCGCCGGCATGGAGCACGAGGCCCACGCCTGCCTCACGGAACCGCTTGGTGAATTCGGCGATCGCCGGCAGGCGATCGTGAGTGTCCGCCAGCACGCCGACGAGCATCAGACTGTCCTCCACGAAGGGTGGGCCGTCTCGTGCCGAACCAGGTCCTCGTACTGCTCACGCGCCGTGATCACGGCGAACCGGTCGCCATCCACCAGCACCTCGGCCGCGCGGGGCCGCGCGTTGTAGTTGGACGACATCGCGAATCCGTACGCACCGGCGGAACGGATGGCCAGCAGGTCGCCGGGCCGCACGTCGTCCACCTCCCGGCCTAACGCAAAGAAATCGCCGCTCTCGCACACCGGCCCCACGATGTCGGCCCGCGTGCGGCCGCCGCGCGGCCTCACGGAATCGATGCGGTGGTACGCGTTGTAGTGCGACGGGCGCAGCAGGTCGTTCATGCCCGCGTCCGTGATCACGAACTCGCGTCCACCGCCCTCCTTGCGATACAACACCCGGGTGAGCAGCACCCCCGCGTTTCCCACGAGGTACCGCCCCGGTTCGACAAGCAGCTTGAGCCCGGACGCCGCCGCGTGGGGCAGCACCGTCGCGGCGTACGACTCGAGATCGATGGGATCCTCGCTGTCGTACGTCACCGCGAGGCCGCCGCCGATGTCGAGATAGCGCAGATCCGGCGCGCCCGCCGCGCGCAGATCGTCGATCAGGTCGAGCAGGCGCAGCATACCATCGCGGTACGGATCGACGCTTGACACCTGCGACCCGATGTGCATGTCGAGGCCCAACAGCCGCGTGTGATGTAGCGAGAAGGCGAGGCGCCCCACCGCGAGCGCGTCACCGTAAGGCACACCGAATTTGTCGCCCCGCTCGCCCGTGCGCGTGTAGTGGTGCGGCGTGTCCACCGACACTTCGGGGTTCACCCGCAGCGCCACCGGCGCGGTGAGATGCATTTCGCCGGCGACGCGGTCGAGCAGCCGGAGCTCGCCCTCCGACTCGACGTTGAACAGCAGGATGCCGGCAGCCAGCGCCTCGCGCAGCTCGCGCTCCGTTTTGCCGACGCCGCTGAACACGATGTCGGGGCCCGTGAGCCCGGCCATCCGCGCGCGGTACAGCTCGCCGCCCGACACGATGTCGACGCCCGCGCCTAACGAATGGAGCAGCGCGAGCACCGCGATGTTCGCGTTCGCCTTCACGCTGTAGTGCAGGCGGTGCGGCACCGGCGCGAGCGCGCGGTCGAGCCGCGTGTAGGCGTCGCGGATGGCGCCGGCGCTGTACACGAACACCGGCGTTCCCACTTCGCGCGCGATGGTCTCGAGGGACACGCCCTCGCACGCCAGTACGCCGTCGGCCGGCGCGAAACCGGTGGTCAATACGCTTTCGCCCACACGGCCTCGCTGGTTGACGGGCGTCCGCACTTGAGACAGGTTCGCGGCGCTTCCCTGGAGCGGAATTCCTCGTCGGGCAGCACGCGAATCGTCGCCTTCGTTTCTTCCTTGATCGCCGCTTCGCACGCGGCGTCGCCGCACCAGCCCGCGTACACGAACGCGCCGTCGCCGTCCATGATCTCACGGAACGTGTCGTACGTGATGCCGCCGCGGATCGAGTGCTCCTCGCGCCGAGTGCGCGCGGCGGTGAGCATCTCGTCCTGGATCGTGACGAGCAGCGTTTCGAGCTCGGACGCGAGGCGGTCCAATGCTACCGGCTGCTTGGCCTTTGTATCGCGCCTAACCAGCACGGCTTGCGACTTATCCAGGTCGCGCGGCCCGAGCTCGATGCGCACGGGTACGCCGCGCATCTCCCACTCGTAGTACTTGGCGCCCGGCTTCATCGTGTCTCGCGCATCCACGTGGACGCGCACGCGGCCCGCGAGCTCCGTGCGCAGCGCGTGCGCGGCGCTGAGGACTCGCGACTTTTCTTCGTCCGAGCGCCAGATCGGAACCACCACGGCTTCGGTCGTCGCGAGCTTGGGCGGCACGCGCAGACCGGCGTCGTCGCCGTGCGTCATCACGAGCCCGCCGATGAGGCGCGTCGAGGCGCCCCAGCTCGTGTTCCACGCGAAGTCGGTGCCGCCGCTTTCCGTCTGAAACGTGAGGTCGAATACCTTCGCGAAGTTCTGCCCCAGATTGTGCGACGTGGCGGCCTGCAGCGCCTTGTTGTCCTGCATCATGGCCTCGCACGCGTACGTGCGCAGCGCTCCCGCGAAACGCTCGGCGTCCGTCTTGCGACCGGTGACCACCGGCATCGCCATGAACGCCTCCATGAACTGCCGATAGATGCCTAACATTTGCCGGGCTTCGGCTTCGGCTTCATCGTGCGTGGCGTGCGCGGTATGGCCCTCCTGCCAGAGGAACTCGAGCGTGCGCAGGAAGAGGCGCGTGCGCATTTCCCAGCGCACGACGTTGGCCCACTGGTTGATGAGCAGCGGCAGGTCGCGATAGCTCTGCACCCATTTGGCGAACATCGCGTAGATGATCGTCTCGGACGTTGGGCGAACGACCAACGGCTCCTCGAGCTCCTTGCCGCCGCCGTGCGTCACCACGGCCGTCTCGGGCGCGAACCCTTCGACGTGTTGCGCTTCGCGGCGGAGAAAGCTCTCGGGGATGAAGAGCGGGAAGTACGCGTTGCGGTGGCCCGTGGCCTTGAACATGTCATCGAGGGCGCGCTGCATGCGCTCCCAAATCCCGTAACCCTCGGGACGGATGACCATGCACCCGCGCACCGGCGAATAGTCGGCGAGCTCGGCCCGCAGCACGACGTCGTTGTACCAGGCGCTGAAATCTTCGGCGCGGGGAGTGAGCTTCTTGTCGTCGGCCATTTACGAGTGTGTTGATGGACGGGCCGCCCCGGGCGACCCGGCTTCGTCGATCCAATCATCGAGGCGCACGCGGCGCTCCTCGCCGTCGTCCAGGCGGCGGACGGTCGCCTCGCCCGGCGCTGCGTTAGGCGCGCCCAGGATCACCGCGTCGCGGGCGCCGGCCGCGCCGGCCGCCCGGAGCTGCCGCGAGAGCTGCTGGCCGCCTAACGCATATTCCACGCTGACGCCGCGCTCGCGCAGGCGCGACGCGACCCGCATCGCATCGCCCACCGTGGCGCCGTCGCCGAACGCGACCCACACGTCCACGCCGGGCACCGCGGCCCGCATCTGCTCGCGCGCCCGCAG
>DATEKK010000102.1:0-1805 GCA_035277485.1 Gemmatimonadaceae bacterium | reverse complement strand
TCGACGGCACGAGCGTGACAAGCTCGACGATTGTCGTGACCGCGATCCGTGTGACGCACGGCACCGGCGCCGTCACCGTGATCAACGCCGATGGCGTGGCTCCTATCACCGCGCCGAATCAACCGTACTTCGCCTACGACCAGATCGTTGCGGCCGGCGCGAACAGCACGCAAAGCGGTGGGAGCTCCGCGTGCCGAATACGGTGGCCGCCGTGAGTCTCGACATTCTCGTGACGACGGATTTTCCTGCTGAACAGAGTGTCGCCTACCTGCCGCCCGATACCGTGCCGGCGTGGGTGCGCGCCGACACGAACATTGCTCCTCCCACCGACAGCTCACCAGGAAACTTCGCGAAGAGGATCGTCATCGTTGCGTTTCGGCCAACGGCCACACTCGCGGATCGGCAGCTCGCGATTGCGTTCGTGAACGGAGCAGTGGTCGGCGGACACCATACCGCTGATGGTCGTCTCGGCGTGTACTACGTGAGGGTCCCCGACGACGCCTCGGAAAATGGAGTGTTTGCGGCGATGCAAGCGCTCGACGCGCTGCCGCAGGTGCAATTCGCGGTGTTGGAGGTCTACCTGGACGAGCTTTCGTTGCCTAACTGATGGGTGCCGACGAGACGGCGACTCTGCGGTGCACGACATCGCCAGCCAACTGGGGCGGCGTTAGACGAGTGCAACAAGACGTTCCAGGGGAAACAGATGGTGCCTCCTACTATAGTATAGGCAGTGTAGGAGTATAAGCAGACTAGCCGAGGACTGACCGTTAGGCGCGTCCCATCGGCGAAGCATGGCTCCGCGCGGCAATGGCAAAATGTAAGAAGTAACGGGACAGGCCGGCCGCAGAATCCGCTGAGACGGAGTCGTCGAAGAAGAGGCGGCAAAACTCGGATCGCGCCCGCAGGATCTCGCGGCGACGCGCGCCACGCCATCGCTCGTCGGTCGCAGTCAAGTCGAATAGTTCGAGTGCCCGCGACAGGGCGCTATCGAAGCGGATGCGATTACCCGCGGCATGCGCTCGGATCGCGCGATCGACCTCGCTGCCCACGTGTGCCAGCTGGTCCACGAGTGTCATCGTGTTCCAGCGTCGGGCCGCGTCTGGATGCAGAATGCTCACGCGTCGGCGACCAGTGCGCGGACGACTTCTCGGATAGCCGCGCGAATGTTTTCGTCTTCGACGGATCGGCTGCGGTTGTTTTGCGAGGGGCGCACGTTGATGACGGAATCAAACTCGATCCAATCGTCACCGGTTTCGGCCGGATACAAGTTGATGCCCCACAGGTCGTGCTGCCGAGAACCGTCGTCCAAGAGCAGCGCCTCTTCGTCCGATTGCAGCTCGCCACCCACCGCCATGATCCCGCGTGTGATGTCGGCGACGGCTTTGACGAGGTCGCCGAAGCGAGCTGCGGCAAGGGCCGTCAGATCGGAGCGCGTGATAGGAGCGCGGACTATGCGCGGTTGGTCTGGGCTCATCGCCAGACAAGATAACTCGGAATGTCGTTGGTTGTCGGCGCGCGCAGGCCGCCGAACGAACAAGCGCGTGTCGCTCGCCGCGCGTCTTTGCGGTCCTATGTGCGCGTGCGCCGTCCGTGGCTCAGTGTTGCGCGCGGTCGACCGCCGCCTTCACCTGCGCCACCCAGTTAGGCACGACGCGCAGGTACGATGCGCTGCGCTGCGCCGGCTCCTGCAGATAAATGATTCCGCCGTCGTGCGACGCGCGGTTGGACCAGCCCGCCGTGTCGGAAAACCGCGGGTCGCGTGCCCAGAGCACCGGAGATCCCGCGGGCGCGCCGGTGACAGAGTC
>DATEKK010000101.1:0-1580 GCA_035277485.1 Gemmatimonadaceae bacterium | reverse complement strand
CCATACCCCAGGTACACTTCGCGCGCCCGTCGCGCAAAGACGCGCGTCGTCATCCCCGGATAACTGTTCTGCTCCTGGAGCACGATCGGCACCCGCTCCCACACCGCCCGCGCCAGCGCCGCGCCCGACGCATACCCACCCGTCCCCACCACCAGCGCCGGCCGCTCGGCCCGCACGATTTCGCCTAACGAAAGCCACGCGCCCGTCAAGCCCGCGAGCGTGCGCCAGCTCCGCCACGGACGCGATCGATACAACGGGTGCAGATCGAGCAGCCGGTAGGGGAAACCGGCCGCCGGGAGCACGTCACGCTCCACGCCGCGCTCGGCGCCAATGAAGAACGGCTCCACGTCCGGACGCTCGCGCACCAGCGCGCGCGCGATCGCGAGGCCCGGATACAGATGCCCGCCGGTGCCGCCGCCGGCGAACAACACTCTCACGCCGCGGTGACCCCGAGCGGATCCGTCGCGTGCGCCCCCACCACGCGTTCGTTGACGCTCCCGATGTTCACCAGGATGCCCGTCATGAGAATCGACAGCACCAGATTCGTCCGCCCGTACGAGATGAACGGCAAGGTGAGCCCCGTGGTCGGCAGGAGTCCGATCACCACGCCGATGTGCAGGAACGCCGTGCTCACCGTGTTGAACACGATGCCGATGGCCAGGAGCTGCTGGAACGGCGTCCGCGCCTGCTTGGCGATGCGGAAGCCCAGCCAGCCGTAGATCGCGAACGCGAGCGTCACCCCCACGATGCCTAACCAGCCCCACTCCTCGCCGATGTTGCTCCCGATGAAATCGTTGTACGGGAACGGCACGAAGCCGAGCTGCTGGCGGCCCTGGCCGAATCCGACGCCCCATAGCCCGCCGGAACCGACCGCGATCAGCGACTGCTTGAGCTGATAGCCCACCACCTCCGGCGCATGACCCGGATTGAAGAACGACGTCATGCGCAACAGCGCGTACTGCACCTTCTCGAGCTCGTGCCAGAAGAGCGGAATGGCGATGACGCACAGCAAGACCACGTGGCCAATGCGCACGCCGCCGGCGAACAACACGACGCCCATGATCAGCGTGAACGTCATGGCCATTGAGAGGTCGGGCTCGAGCAGCACCAAAATGTTGAGCACCGCCAGCACGAGCAGGAACGGGAGCAGGCCCTTGGTCAGGCGGCGCAGGAGATCGCCTTTTTTCACGACCAGCATGGCGGTCCACACGATCACCGCCATCTTGGCCAGCTCCGACGACTGAAACGCGAACCCGACGTTCACCCATCGCCGCGAGCCGTTGATGCGTGGGGCAATGGCGCCGGTGAATGGGAGCACGGGAATAAGTAACATTAGAATACTAATTCCCATGATCGGCCATGCCCAGCCCCGCCATCGCTCGGCGTCGAGCTTGGCCGCGATGGCGAACAGCACGATCCCGATGCCGATGCCGCCCAACTGTCGCATGAGGAAGAACGTGCTCGAGTGGGCGTCGCGTTGGGCGACCAGCGCGCTCGCGCTGTACAACACCGCGACGCCGAACGCGAGCAGCGCCGCCGTGACGATGACGAGCGCGCGCGCCTCCGCGCCCATGCGCCAG
>DATEKK010000100.1:0-43199 GCA_035277485.1 Gemmatimonadaceae bacterium | reverse complement strand
GCTCGTGGGCGCGATCTGGATGCAGATCGTCGAGAAGATCCCCAATCCGTTAGGCGAAGGCGAGTGGCACGGCTACATCAGCAACTTCTTCGTCGACGAGCGCGTACGCGGGGAAGGGGTGGGGAGTGCGCTGCTCACGGCCCTCGTGTGCGCGCCGGAGACGCAGGGGTTGGACGCGCTCTTCCTGTGGCCGACGGACCGCAGCCGCAGCCTCTATCACCGGTTCGGATTCGCCGGCGACGGCGGCGTGATCGAGCGACGGCCCGCGGCCGGGCCAGCGCGGCGGAGGTAGCCTAACGGAAGGCAGGGAAGCGCTCGCCGGCGCTCACTGAGGGAAGCGCTGCGCTGGGGGAAGGGGGAAGCGGCGGCGGCGCCGCCTGAGGGAGCGGAACGACATCAATCGTCCCGCAAATGAAGATCGCGCCGCTTCAACACCGCGCGGCGATTTCCACCCACGGAACACCGATGTCCCTTCCACTCCCTCAGGCGGCGTAGCTCGCCGCTTCCCCCTTCCCCCAGCGCAGCGCTTCCCTCAGCGAGCGTCAGCGAGCGCTTCCCTCGCCTAACGGCAAATACCGGTACCGCCTGAGCGTCGGCCCGATGCGACGCTCGACCTCGGTGACGAGCCGCGGATCCTGCTCGCGATACTGCGCAACCTTGACCGTGTCGATACCGGTCGCAACGTATTCGCGACACGCGTCGGTCATTGGCGCACCGAGAAACGCGCTCAGACGCTCGGCACTTTCCCCAGGCGACGTGCAGAGGTCCTCGAAGCGAAGGTCGAGCACGCTCGACACGGGCAGTTCGTCCCGAAACGCGTCGAACCGGTCGACCTGATACGCCCACGATACGGCCGCGCGCAGATGCTCGGGCAGCTCGAGTGCATCGCACGCACTCAAGACTGCTTTGCCAACGCGGTGGCGCGGGTTGTCGGTGAGATGGATCTTGAAGGCGATGTCGCGCCCGTCGCGCACGAGGTGCAGATACTTTGCGCGCGGGAATGTGCGCGCGACGTACGGCGTGATGAGATACGTCTCGGGAAATTTCCAGCCCCACAACCCGCTCGGACGGCCGAGTCCCGCGTAGTACTTGGACACCGCGGCCTGGAACCGGCGCAGCGCAGGTTCGCGCACTTGGGCCACGGACGTCACGTCGAGATTGTGCTGAGCGAGCGCCTTGATCTTGTTCGTGAACGCGACATCGTCCGGGTCGCCCTCGACGTGCGGGCTGCTCGTGCCCAACTTGACTCCCAGGTGCACGCACATCCACGCCAACACACGCGTACCACTGTGACCGCGACCCATCAACACCACGGGGCTGAGAGCAGCGAGCGACTCGCTCCGTGAGGCATTCGATCCGAGCAGAACGTCCAGAAACTCCATCTCACCACCTTCGGGAACGAGACCTGCAGCTTCCAAGCGGGCCCGACATTAACCACAATACACCGCTATACAATAGAGTCGCCAGCGGAGATGGGGGACTTTCGTGATGCGAGTTGCCCGTGGCTGACCAACTGACCGTCGAACCCTTCGAGACGCACATTCCGGCGCGTTTGGACCGGTTGCCGTGGTGCCGTTTCCACTGGCTCATACTCATCGCGCTCGGCGTCACGTGGATCCTCGATGGACTCGAGGTGACGCTGGCCGGTGCGGTGAGCGGCGTGCTGCAAGATCCGGCGGTGATGAACTTCAGCGCGACGCAGATCGGCGAAATCGCGTCGACCTACGTCATCGGCGCCGTACTCGGCTCACTCGTGTTCGGGCATCTCACGGATCGCTACGGTCGGCGGAAGCTCTTCTTCGTGACCCTTGCCGTGTATCTGTTGGGCACGCTGCTCACGGCATTTTCGTGGAACCTCACCAGTTTCATCGCGTTTCGGTTGATCACGGGCGCCGGCATCGGCGGTGAGTACGCGGCCATCAACTCGGCGATCGACGAGCTGATCCCGGCGCACTATCGCGGGCGCGCGGACCTGATCGTGAACGGGAGCTACTGGATCGGCGCCGCGATCGGCTCCGCGTCCACGCTGCTCATTCTCGATCCGGCCGTGCTGCCGCCGGCGCTCGGCTGGCGGGTGGGGTTCGGCATCGGCGCTGCGTTAGGCCTGCTCATTCTGTTCCTGCGCAAGAGCATTCCCGAGAGCCCGCGCTGGCTCATGACGCACGGCTCGGGCGACGAGTCGCACAAGATCATGGACGCGATCGAGGAGCGGGTCGAACGAAGCCTGGGACGCAAGCTCGACGTCTGCATCAGCGAGCCGTTGGTCATCCATCCGCGGCGCAGCTTCGGGTTCGGCCTCGTGGCGCGCGTGATGTTCAAGGACTACTGGAAGCGCTCGGTGCTCTGCCTGGCGCTCATCACGTCGCAGGCGTTTCTCTACAACGCCGTGTTCTTCACGTACGTGCTCATCCTCACGCGGTTCTACGACGTCCCGGCGCCGCGCACCGGGATCTATCTCTTTCCGTTCGCGATCGGGAATTTCCTCGGGCCCCTGTTGTTAGGCCATTTGTTCGACACGATCGGGCGCAAGCAGATGATCGCGGGCACGTACGCGATCTCGGCGGCGCTGCTGGTGCTCACGGGCTGGATGTTCGCGCAAGGCTGGCTCTCGGCCACGTCGCAGACTGCGCTGTGGTCCGTGATTTTCTTCTTCGCCTCGTGCGCGGCCAGCTCGGCGTATCTCACCGTGAGCGAGATCTTCCCGCTCGAGATTCGCGCGCTCGCGATCGCGTTCTTCTATTCGTTAGGCACGGCCGCGGGCGGCATCGTGGCGCCGACGCTGTTCGGTCACCTGATCGGCAGCGGCTCGCGCATGCAGTTGTTCTTCGGATACGTGCTGGCCGCGGTGCTGATGTTCGCCGCCGCCATCGTGGAAATGATCTACGGCGTGAAAGCGGAGCGCACCGGGTTGGAAGAGTTGGCGGCGCCGCTCTCGGCGCTCATTTACGAGCCCGTCACCAGCTCCCGCGCTCACCCAACGTCGAAATGACGCGGCGCAGACGGACCGCCGCGTTGCGCCAGTTGCGCTCGACCGATCGTTGGGCACCGTCGGCATTCGCCGACGCGATGCGCTCGATGATCGCATCGTGCTCGGCAACCGATCGCCCGATTTCGTCGATGAGCGCGCTCGTGTAGAGGCGCACGTATCGTTCGGCCTGCGGCTTGATCGCGTCGTGCAGCGCGCGCAGGCGCGGGCCCGCTCCCGCCTCCACGTAGCGCCGGTGAAACGACATGTCCATCTCGAAGATGCGGAGCGGTTCCGGATGTCCGGGGCGCGACGCTTCGGAGAGCTTGACGTTGATGTGTCGGAGCTGCGTGACCAACGGATCGCGCGCGTGGTCCGGTGCTTCGGCGGCGCCGCGCGCGGCGAGGCCTTCGATGGAGCCGATGATCTCGAACAACTCGCGGGCGTCCTCTTCGGTGAGCGGCGCAATGACGAGGCGTTGTTCTTTCTTTCGCCCCACACCCGCGATGTAGCCTTCCTGCTGGAGACGGTGCAGCGCGCTGCGGACGGGTGTGCGGCTCACGCCCAACCGTTCGGCGATGTCGCTTTCGATGATGCGCGAACCGGGCGCGAGGCGCCCGGCAATGATGAGATCGCGGAGTTGTTCGTACGCGCGGGCGATGCGGTCGCCGCGGGTGGCGCGTTTGGGGGCGGGTTGGTGAGGCTTGGTGGATTTCGTTGCCTCGGGCATGGGGCAGAAGCTTAGTGAAAGGCGGGGAATCGGCAAGACTCGGGTTCGCGCCGGCGATACGTCATTGTATACCTTGAGGTATACTTTTTAGGTTGCACAGTTGCATATTGGGCCCGCTGCCGGCCCGGCCTCGCGCCGTGCCTCGCCGCGGACCCCGTCCCGTTGCCGATCTGCCATGGCCAAGCCGGTGCTCGATTCCGAACCACCCCACGTCGCGTCGCCCACGCATCCGATCGAGGTGCGACCGCTTCGCACGCACGAAGAATTCGCCCGCTGCGTCGAGCTGCAGAACGATGTCTGGGGCGCCGAGTTCAGCGAGCGCGTGCCCGCGGCGCTGCTCAAGGTGACGCAACGGATCGGCGGCATCGCCGCCGGTGCATTCGATGGCGACGAGCTGACCGGATTCGTATTCGGCATGACCGGCCTGGAGGACGACCGCCTGGTCCACTGGTCCGACATGCTCGCCGTGCGCGAGGACATGCGCGACCACGGCATCGGCCGCCGGCTCAAGGAATACCAACGCGACACGCTCCTGGCGCGCGGCATCACCCGCATGTACTGGACGTTCGACCCGCTGGTGTCGCGCAATGCGCACCTCAACATCAACCGGTTGGGCGCGCACGTGGTGGAGTACGTGCCGAACATGTACGGCGGCGACACGAGCAGCGTGCTGCACCGCGGACTCGGCACCGACCGTTTCATTGTCGCGTGGGACCTCGATCGCGAGCCACCGAAAACGACACACGTTTCCGGGAGCGAGCTGGAAGCGCCGCTGCTCAACCCTGTGAGCCCCGATGGCGTCCCAGCCGTTCCTGATTTGACCGGACACGCGAGCAACGTCGTGGTGCGCATTGCGGTTCCGGCCGCCATCGATCAGGTGCAGGCGGATTCGATTTCGACGGCCACCCGCTGGCGCGTCAGCACCCGGTGCGCGATTCTGTGGGCCGTCGACGCGGGATATCGCGTGACCGGGTTCATCCACGAGGATGCCGCGGATTCGAGCTACTACGTCTGTTCGCCCACTCCACCCTCCGGCCCAACACAACCGTGACGCTGCGCTTCGATCGCATCGTGTTGCGGGAGATTCGTCTCCCCCTCAAGCAGCCGTTTCGCATTTCGTCCGGCGTGGTGAGCGAGCGGCGCATCGCGCTGGTGGAGCTCCTGCATCCGGACGGCATCTCGGGCTGGGGCGAATGCGTGGCGGGCGAGCAGCCCAACTACAGCGCCGAGACGATCGACACGGCGTGGTGGGCAATCCGCACGTGGATCGCGCCGCGCCTGCTGGAGCAGGAGCTGTCGTCGCCTAACGTAGTATACGACCTGCTGTCGCGCGACTTTCGCGGGCATCTCATGGCGAAGGCGTCGGTCGAAATGGCGACGTGGGAGCTGGCCGCGCGCCTCGAGGGTGTGCCGCTCGCGCGGAAGTTAGGCGGGACCAAGGGCGAGATCCCCACCGGCATCTCGCTCGGCATCCAGAGCACGCCGCAGGCGCTCGTGGACCTGGCGCGCAGGGCGCGCGCCCAGGGCTATCGGAAGATCAAGATGAAGATTGCGCCGGGCACGGACGTCGATTTCGTGGCGGCGGTGCGCGACGAGCTCGGCCCGTCGGTCGACCTCGCGGTCGACGCGAACTCGGCCTACACGCTGGACGACAGTGCGGTGCTGCGGCAGCTCGACACGTTGGATCTGGTGATGATCGAGCAGCCGTTAGGCCGCGAAGATCTCGTGCGCCACGCGGCCCTCCAGCACTCGCTGCGCACGCCGCTGTGCCTCGACGAATCGATCACCGATCTCGAGCGGGCCGAGGACATGGTGACGTTAGGCAGCGGGCGCATCATCAACATCAAACCGGGCCGCGTGGGCGGGTTCAGCTCCTCGCTGGCGATCCACGACTACTGCTGGGCGCATCACGTGCCGGTCTGGTGCGGGGGAATGCTCGAGAGCGGCATTGGTCGTGCACACAACGTGGCGCTGGCGTCGCTCCCCAACTTCACGCTGCCCGGCGACCTGTCGCCCAGCGCGCGGTACTGGGAGCGCGACGTCGTGACACCCGAGTGGACCATGGACGACCGGGGCATGGTGCGCGTGCCGCTGGATGCGCCGGGGTTGGGCGTCACCATCGACATGGATCGCATCGACAATCTGACCGTGCGAAAGGATGTGATCGGGCGCTGACAGTGGGAGGGGCTGGGATGCTTCCTGACGCGATTGCACATCTCTTTCCCGACGGCACGCGCGACGCGCTGGTGGCGCTGCGCCGCGACCTGCACGAACATCCGGAATTGTCGTTCGCCGAGCGACGCACGAGCGCGCAGTTGCACGCGGCACTCGCGTCGCTCGAGCCCAAGAGCTTGGACCGCGTGGCGGAGACGGGACTCGTGGCGCGGATCCGCGGTCGCGACCCGGATGCGCCGCTCGTGGCCGTGCGCGGCGACATCGATGCCCTGCCGATCCAGGAGGCGACGGGCCTGCCGTACGCGTCGCGCACGCCTAACGTCATGCACGCGTGCGGGCACGACGTGCACGCGTCCTGGGCCGTGGGCGCCGCACAGTTGCTCGCCGCGGCGCCGGCGCACGGGGATGTGCTCGTGGTGCTGCAGCCGGCCGAGGAAACGGGGCGCGGCGCGGTCGCGGTGCTCGAGTCGGGCGCGCTGGACGAGGTGCGCGCGATTTTCGGCGGCCACGTGGATCGGCGGTTCGCGGTTGGGCAGGTGGTGGCGGAGGCAGGACCGTTGGCCGCCGCCGCGGACACGTTCGAGATCGAGCTCACGGGGCGCGGCGGCCACGGCGCGCGTCCGCAAGAGGGCGCGGATCCGATCGTGGCCGCGGCCGGTCTCGTGAGCGCGCTCCAGACCATCGTCTCGCGCCGCATCGATCCCGCGCGCGCGGCCGTGGTGACGGTCGGTTCGCTCCACGCCGGCTCGGCGCCTAACGTGATACCGGATTCGGCGCTGCTCGCCGGGACGCTCCGCGCGGTGGACACGGACACGCGGCATTCCCTGCACGAGGAGCTCAAGCGCATTGCGGCGAACACCGCCGCCGCCTACGGCGTGAGCGCACGGGTGTCGATCGATCTCGGTCCGCCGCCGATCGTGAATCCGCCTGAACCGGCGGCCTGGGCGCGCACGGCGACGGTTCTTGCGTTAGGCCAGCAGGCGCTGACGCCGCTCGGCACGCTCAACATGGGCGGCGAGGATTTCGCGTACTTCATGGAGCGCATCCCCGGATGCTTCCTGCGCATCGGCGCGCGCGAAGATGGCGGCGAGCCGATCCCGGCGCACTCGGCCCGGTTCTATCCCGCCGAGGAAAGTCTGTTCGTGGGTGCGGCCGTGTTGGCCGAGACGGCGCGGGTGGCGTCGAAGGCGCTGGCCTAACGAGAGGGAAGCGCTCGCTGCGCTTCCCCAAGCGAGCGCAGCGAGCGCTTCCCTACTTCTGGTATCCCGGCCCGCGCACGATCTCCCCCGGCTTCGCGCCCGTCGACTTGCCATCGGCCACGACTTCGACGCCGTTCACGAACACGTGCTCCATGCCGACCGAGAGCTGGTGCGGATTCTCGTATGTCGCGCGGTCGATGATCGTGTTCGGGTCGAACACGACGATGTCGGCGTGCATGCCTTCGTGCAGCATGCCGCGGTCGTGGATCGACAGGCGCGCGGCCACCGCCCACGTCATCTTGCGGATCGCGTCCTCGAGCTGGAGCACGTGCTGTTCGCGCACGAAGCGGCCTAACACACGCGGGTAGTTGCCGTAGGAGCGCGGGTGGGTCATGCCGCGCGCGCTGTCGGGATCGAGACCCTCGGCGTCGGTGCCGAATTTCATCCACGGCTGCTGGATCTGCATGGCGACGTTCGAGTCGGATGCGATGAACAGGATCTGGCCCAGGCGATTGTGCTCGGCGATGGTGAGATTGATCACCGCGTCGGCCCAGTCGGTGTGCAGCGCCTGCGCGATGTCCGAGAGGCGCTTGCCCTCGAACTGCTTGAGCGAGTCTTCGTGGAAGCCCAGCACCTCGACGTTGGCCGGCGTGGCGCCCAGGCAGAGATTTTCCCAGCTGTTCTCGACCTGCGTCATGTCCGTCTTGATTTTGGCGCGCGTTTGCGGGTCGCCTAACCGTTCGAGCAGCTTGCCGTCGGCGTGCGCCCACGGCGGAATGCACGACGAGAAACCGTTCGCGCCGGCGGTGTAGGCGTACTGGTCGGCCGCCACATCCTGACCCGCGGCGCGCGCGGAGTCGATCTTGGCCACCACCTGCTTGGCTTTGGGCCAGTTGCTGACGCCCGCCGCTTTGAGGTGGTAGATCTCGACCGGCACACCCCCCTCGCGTCCGATCGTGAGCGCCTCGTCCACGGCTTCGAGCAGCCGATCGCCCTCGGAGCGCATGTGGGTGATGTACACGCCGCCGTACGGCGCCATGGCTTTCGCTTCTTCCACGAGCTCCTGCGTGGACGCGTAGCTGCCGGGCGGATAGATCAACGCGCTGCCGACGCCGAAGGCGCCGTCCTGCATCGCGCGCCTAACGACGGCGCGCATCGTGTCGAGCTCCGCCGGCGTCGCCGGTCCCTCGGCCATGCCCTTGGCGTAGGCGCGCACGGTGGCCGCGCCCAGGAACGATCCGAAATTGACCGACGCCTTGTGCTGCGCCATTTCCTCGAGCCAGTTGCCGAATCCATGCGGACCCTGGAAGCCGGCCATGATGCGTTGTTCCGTGCTGTCGGCGCCGTCGGCGTCGGCGTACATCGGGATCACTTTGTTGTTCGTCGGCGCGGGCGTCTCGCCTTCGCCGAAGATCATCGTGGTGACGCCCTGCGTGGTCATGCTGATCACGCGGCTGTCGCCGTTCACCAGCTCGCCCACCGATTGCGCCTGGATGTCGATGAATCCCGGCGCGACGACCATGCCGTGCGCGTCGATGCGGCGTTTGGCGCGCGCATGCGCGAGCATGCCGGCCGGCGCGATGCGCGCGATGCGGTCGCCCGTCACCGCGACATCGCCCAAGAACCACGGATTACCGGTGCCGTCGACCACACGGCCGCCCTCGATCACGAGATCGTATGGTCCCTCGAGCGAGGCCGGAGTCAGTGCGGGCGCGCTGCCCCCGGAGGTGCAGGCGGCGAGCGCGGCGGAGAGCACGAGCAGGGCACGACGCATGGCGAGTGATCCGTTCACGGTGAACCTGTCCGTTAGGCGCCGGACGCGATGCGGTCGAACGGCACGTTGCCGATCCCGTAGTCGCGCCAATCCTTGTAATCGAAGTGCCACCATTCTTCCTTGTCGACGGTGAAGCCCTGCATGTCCATCGCGTGCCGGAGGAGCGCGCGCAGCCACCGCTGGCGCGACGTGCCGCCGGGATAGTCTGGATAGCTGCGATCCGTCATCTCGTCGTACCCACCCGTCATCGTCACGGGCTGGCCCGTCGCGAGATCATACAGCGTGAGGTCCACCGCACAACCCCGGTTGTGCTTCGAGCCGCTCGAGGGATCCGCGACGAACATCTTCTTGTCGTCGGGCGTCGCGTCCCAGAACATCTTGGTCACGAACCACGGGCGGTAGGCATCGTGGATGAGCAGACCGTAGCCGCGGGCGTGGAGCCACGCGCTGGCGCGCACCACCGCTTCTGCGGCCGGGCGCTGCATGAACGCGCGCGCTTCCTGGTACAGCGGCGTGCCCATGAAATTGTTGGACGTCGCGTAGCGGATGTCGAGCTTGATGGTGGTGTCGAGCCGCACGAGCTCGACCAGGTCCGCGGGGCGGAAATTCCCGGTCTCGTGCGGCGGCTGGGCAGCGAGCGCGTCGCTGCGGAGCTCCGCGGTCGGACGCAGCGGCGTGATACGGAACTGCGATCCATCCTCGGGGCCCGTGACCCGCCGCGCGTACGTGACGCCGCCTAACGTTAGACTCGACGCGCGCCCGGACGGTGCGCGCGCGAACGTCAGCCGCTCGCCGGCGTACGCCCCGCGATCCGGCATCCGGAATTGGCTGCCCGACACCGGCACGAGCGGATAGCGGACGAACCAGTCGGCCAGGAGCTCGAGCGTGCCATGTCGCTCGAGGACGTACATCGTCTGGTAATCCGGTCCGTATTCGCCAATGAGTCCGTGCCAATCATCGGACACGGGAGCAGGCTCGGGCTCGGCGACTCGGCGCAGCGTGTCGCCATCCAGAATGATCGCGCTATCGCCGGCGCGGACGACCCGCGTGCCGAACGCGAGGCGGCCGTCATCGATGAGCGTGTCGCGCAGCAGGCGCAGGTCGGCGCGCTCGCCTCCATTCGCGCGCTCGAGGTAGAGGTGTCCCATGCTCTGGAACAGATCGACGGCGCGATCACCGTGCGCATAATGACCGGCGAGGTCGTGCGCGACGGAGGGCGGGACATCGGTGGTCGTGTCGAGCGGCGGGAGCGCGGCGTGGCGTTGTTGGGCGCGCATGAGGCGCAGCGCGAGCGCCGTCACCCGCTGTGTGACGCCGAGCGCCGCATCGTCGGTCGTGATGGCGACGGCGCCGAGTCTGTCGTCAGGCAGGGCGGCAACCTCGGTGGTGAACCCGTAGAGAGCGCCGTGCTGCTCGAGCTCGGGGCGGCCATCGAGCTCCGTTAGGCGCAGGCCGAGGATCGTGCGCGCGGTGTCGCCGGCCGCCGCGGGCGCGGGCCGCATCACGTCGGCGACGCTGCGCGCGGACAGGACGCGGCCCACGAGTCCGCGGCCGCCGCTCGCGAGCGCGCTCGCCAGACGCGCGAGGTCGCCGGTGGTCGTGTAGAGATTCTCGGCCGGCGCGACGCCGAGGTCGAAGGTGGGCGCGGGGAGGGTGCGGGGATCGTACGTCCAGAGGCGCGCGGCGGCGAGCGTCGCGCCCACGGCGGTGTCGCGCGCGAACGTGCTGTGCGACATGCCTAACGGAGCGAGCACCGCGCGCTGGACATACCGGGCGAACGGCTCGTGCTGCGTGGCCTCGATCACGTAGCCGGCGAGCGCCAGGCCGGCGTCCGACTCGTGCGTGCGCGTGCCCGGCGCGAAGGGCAGCGTGGTCGAGTCGAGACTCTCGACCACTCGAGCGAGCGTGCGCGTGCTGTCGTCGGCGCGCCCGCCCACCGGCGGCTCGCGGTCCAAGCCCGCGCGGTGCGTCATGAGCTCGCGCAGCGTGATCGGCGCGCGCGTGCCGAGGTGAAGGCTCGGCAGATAGCGCGTCACGGGCGCGTCGAGGTCGAGCACGCGGCGTTCCGCGAGCTGCAGGATGGCGATGTCGGTGATGATCTCCGACACCTGGCCCGCGCGGTACGTCGTCGCGGGGCTGGTGCGCACGCTGTCCTGCGGTCTCGCCATGCCGTAATCCTTGGACCAGATCACGCCGTGGTCGTCGACGAGCGCCACGCTGAAGGCGGGCAGGTCCTTCTGCCGCATCTCGTGCGCAATGAATGCATCGAGCAGGGCGGCGGCCGCCGGCTCGAGGGACGGCGCGTGCGCCTGGCGCGTTCCGTTAGGCGGAACGAACGCGGCGAGCGCGGCGCACAAGCCGAGCGCGGCCCACCGGCGTGAGTGGAGTGACATGCGACTGGAGGCGCTGGACGAGGAGACCCGATGCCCGGCGCGCGATGCACCGGACAACCGGCGCATTGGCTGCGCCAGGTGACGAATCTACGTTGTGCCGCGGGAGCCGCTAGTGAACTGCGTCTTGCCTACAGCGAGCGCTTCCCCATCCCTCGCCAGATCGACGCGATAGTCTCCCGCCTCAGATCACCGGCAGCACGACCACCGTGGCCGTGCCGCTCGCGTTGCCGCTCTTCGCGGTGATGGTCGCCGTTCCGGCGCCGACCGCCTTTACCACGCCGCTCGTCGAGACCGTGGCCGCCGCGGTGTTGTCGCTGCTCCACGTGACCGGCGCGCCCGAGATGACGTTGCCCGAAGCGTCCTTCACGGTTGCCGTGAGGGTCGTGCTGTCGCCCACGGTGAGAGTCGCAGCACCGGGCGATACCTGGACACTCGCCGCGACCGGCGGCTGCACGACGACGGTGGCCGTTCCCGACTGGCCCTCGCTCGTGGCGGTGATCGTCGCCGAGCCCGGCGCGACGCCCGTCACCAGGCCGTTCGCGTCGACGTTGGCCACGTTAGGCATGTTGCTCGACCACGTGATCGTGCGACCCGTGAGCGGATTGTGCTGCGCATCGAACACGGTCGCCGAGAGCTGCGCCGTACCGGGCAGGACGATGGTATCGACCGGCGGCGAGACCGACACCGATGCGACCGGCGGCGGCAGCACCGTGATGTTCGCGATGCCGGACGAACCACCAGCGCTCGCCGCGATCTGCACGGTGCCCGGCGCGACGCCCGTCACCACCCCGGCATCGGTGACCGTCGCGACCGATGCATTGCCCGTATTCCAGAATACGTGCTGTCCGGGCAGGACCTGGCCGCCGGGCGACATCACGGTGGCCTGCAACGTGATCGTGTTGCCGACGGCGACGCTGTCGGTGGCCGGCGACACCTTGACGGACCCGACTGCTCCGTTAGGCGCGGTGCTCGAGCTGCACGCGGCGAGTGCCGCGGCGGCGCACGAGAAGGCAAAGGACCAGCGGACTCCGGTCGTACGAGATGGTCGTGTCATGGCGGCGAAGTGGTCCCTCGTTCGGGCCGGCGCGTGTATTCATCGCGCGCGCGGGATGTTCAGCCCGTTCTTCGCTGCAAGGCACGCGCCGGAACGCGCAGGCCGTTGCGCCGTCGCACGATGCGTGACGACAACGAATCTCAGAATCGCCTAATGCCGAGCGGGAGGAGGCACGCGCGTAGCGAACGTCTCCGCGTCGTGTCCGGCCTCGTCCGGCCGTGTCCGGCTTTCGCTCTTGTCCGGTCCTGTCCGACTTTACAGGATCGAACGCGGGTCCACCGCGGTCGCACGCCTCGCGGGCAAGTACGCCGCAATCGCGCCGACCGCCAGGATGACACACGCCGCGCCGGCGAGCACGGACGGGTCGAGCGGCCGCACGTGAAACACGAGTGACGTCATCACCCGGGCGAATGCAGCGGAACCCACCACGCCGATTGCGATGCCGGCGATGGTCACGACGAAGCCCTGACGTAGAACGAGGCGGCGGATGGTGCCGCGGTCGGCGCCGATGGCCATCCGCACGCCAAATTCGCGCGACCGCAGCTTGACCGCGTACGAGAGCGCGCCGAAGAGGCCTAACGCAGCGAGCAGCACCGCGACCAGCGCGAAGCTGGCGAGCATCACCAGCGTGAATTTCCGTTGGGCGGTGCCCGCTCCGATCGCCTCGGCCAGCGTCATCGGCTGGTACATCACGAGCTGCGGATCGCGCTCGGCGATGATCCGCTGGATATGCGGCACGAGGTTCGTCGGCGGCGCGGAGGTGGACACCACCTGCGTGAGCGCCCAGTTGCGATCGCCGGCGAACTGCGCGTGCGCGTGATAGATGGTGGGCTCCCGTTCGCCCTCGGCGTTCACCGAGACATCCGGGACGACGCCGATCACCTCCCAGTCGTAGCCGCCCGTGCGCAGCCGTTGGCCGATCGGATCAACGCCCGGAAACAGTTGCGACGCGGCCAGTGTGCTCACGATGGCGCGCTTCGGAGTGCCGACGGCGTCGCGCGCATCGAACGCGCGCCCCTCGAGGATGTGAATGCCGGCCGCCCGGAAATAGTCGCCCGATACGACGCGTTGTTGCGCGCCGACGTTGGCGTCCTTCACGCCCACGTTAGGCCCGGTGAGCGGACGCGTGCCCCACTCGTGGTACTCGCCCGTGGCGGGGAGCTTCGAGATGCCGCCTACCGCGAGGACGCCGGGCACCCGCGCGATGCGCGCGGCAATGTCCTCGTAGAAGAGCGCGCGCGCGGTCGAGTCGTAGCGCGCGTCCGGCAAGTGGAGCTCGAACACCAGCGCCCGATCGCCATCCACGCCGAGGTCGAGCGATCGGATCCGGTGGAAGCTGACGATGAGCAAACCGGCGCCGACCATCAGGATGAACGCGAGCGCGACTTGCGCGGTGACGAGCGCGCTGCGGACGCGGTTGTGCCCGCGGCTGCCGGCGAGCGCGCGGTCCTCGCCGCGCAGCGCATCGATGGGGTCGGTGCGTGCGGCGCGCAGCGCGGGCGTGAGGCCGAAGACCACGGCGCTGGCCGTGGTGATGATCACGGAGAAGAGCAGGAGACGCGGATCGAGCGACAAGGTCGTGAGGCGCGGGACGGATCCCGCACCGAGATGCACGATCCCGCTCATCGCGGCGCGCGCGACGATCAATCCCAGCGCATCGCCGGCGAGCGCGAGCACCAGGCTCTCGACGAGCATCTGCCGCAGCAATCGCGCGCGCCGTGCGCCTAAGGCCGAGCGGAGCGCGAACTCGTGTGCGCGCGCGGAGGCGCGGACGAGGAGCAGCGTGGCGACGTTCACGCACACGAGGAGCAGCACCAAGCCGACCGCGCCCAACACGAGCTCGAGCGCGCGACTCGCCGGGCCGACCATGTCCTGTTTGAGCGAGTAGAGCCGTGCGATGGCGCGGGCGGCGTCCTGGTATTGCCTGCCTAACGCGACGGAGAGTGCGTCGAGCTCCGCTTGCGCGCGTGCCAGGGGCGTGCCGGGCCGCAGCCGCCCGATCACCGTCAGATAGTGATTGTCGACGTTGGTCGGGTCGAGGCCCGGCGTGAGGTCGAGCGGCGCGTATGCGTCGGCCCCGGGGCGGAGCGGGTCGACAAACCCCTTGGGCATGACGCCGACTACCGTGTACGGCCTGCCGTCCATGACGAGCGCGGAGCCGATCGCCGCCGCGCTCGCGTGGAACCGCTCGGCCCACAAGTGATGACTCAGGATGACCGAGGGCGCGCCGTTCTCTTCGTTGGGCTCGAACTCGCGGCCTAACTCCGGCGGCCGGCGCAGCGTGGCGAAGTACGCGGCGCTCACGCTCAGGACGTGGATGCGCTCGGCGTGCCCGTTCGTCCCGATGTCCGCGCCTTTGTCGTCGTAGGTGAGGCCGGCGGCGAGGTGGTCGAACGACGACAGCCGGTCGCGGTACGCCAGGAACATCGTCGGCGACACGAAGTTGTGCGGCGCGGTTTCGCCGGTGTAGCCCTCGTACAACCGCACCAGTTGGCCGGGTTCCTGATACGGCAGCGGCTTGACGAGCGTCGCGTCGACCGTACTGAAGATCGCCGTGGTGCCGCCGATGCCTAACGCCAATGTGACGATGACGATGAGCGCGAAGGCCGGCGACCGGGCGAGCGTGCGCATCGAGAACGCGACGTCGCGGATCGTGTCGTCGACCAGGCGCGTGCCGCGCGCGTCGCGCACATCTTCTTTCGTGCGCTCGACGCCGCCTAACGCAATGGCGCCGCGCCGGCGCGCGGCGTCGGGCGCGGCCCCCGCTCGGCGCTGCCGCTCGGCTTCCATGTCCATGTGAAAGCGGAGCTCCTCGTCGAGCTCGCGCTCTTCGCGCCCGCGCCAGAGGATGCTCGCGACGCGCGCGCCCAAGTCCGAAAAGATGCTCATGCGGTGCCCGGCGCCAAGCGCGCGTCGAGGATTCCGTTCACCGCACCGGACGCACGCCGCCACGCGGCGCGCTCGGCCTCGAGCTGTCGTTCGCCCGCCGGCGTCAGCGAGTAGTAGCGGGCGCGGCGGTTGTTCTCGGTGGTGCGCCACGCCGACGTAATCCATCCGCGACGCCGCATGCGCACGAGCGCGGGATAGAGCGAGCCCTGCGTCACGAGGAAGACGTCGTTGGACAACTGCTCGATCCGCTGCGCGATGCCCCAGCCGTGCATGGGCTCGAGCGCCAGCGTTTTGAGGACGAGCATCTCCAAGGTGCCCTGGACCAGGTCAGCCACCGCGTTGCTCCTTCAGGTAACCTGAAGGAACAGGGTACGTTCTCTCCTTCAGGTTGTCAACAGGAGCGAGCGCTTCCCATTCAGTCCGGCAGTTACCAACGGTTGTGCTCGGAAGCTGTCGTCGATCTCGCAACCAGTCACAACACGGGCGCGCGCTGTGCACCGAGCGGGAACAGCGCGCGGTACGCCGTCGTTCCACAACACAGGCTGGCCGCGAGCGCCGCTGCGGTTCCCCGCGCACGCGCTCGCCTAACGAACACGCTTCTTCCGTAGAGATGGCTCATGGCAACGACGACACTCGAACGCCCCGCGGAACGCTCCGGCACGTTCATCATTGGTGGCGATATGCCGGTGCACCGCCTCGGATTCGGCAGCATGCAGCTGACCGGCCCGGGCATCTGGGGCGATCCCAAGGACCCCGCCGAGGCGGTGCGCGTGCTCAAGCGCGCCGTCGAGCTCGGCGTCACACTCATCGATACAGCGGACTCATACGGTCCGTACGTGGCGGAGGATCTGATCCGAAAGGCGTTGCACCCGTATCCCGATGATCTCGTGATCGCGACGAAAGCGGGTCTCACCCGCGGCGGTCCCGGCAATTGGGAACCGGTGGGCCGGCCCGAATACCTGCGACAGGAAGCGGAAATGAGCCTGCGCCGGTTAGGCGTAGAGCGCATCGACCTCTTTCAGCTGCACCGTATCGACCCCAAGGTGCCGCTCGCCGATCAAGTGGGCGTGCTCGCGCTGCTGCAGAAGGAAGGAAAGATCCGGCACATCGGCTTGTCCGAAGTGACGATCGATGAGCTGAAGCAAGCGCAGCGCTACGCGACGATCGTGACGGTGCAGAACAAGTACAATCTGCAGGAGCGCACGGCCGAGCCGCTCCTCGATCACGCGACGAAGCACGGCATCGGCTTCATTCCGTGGTTCCCGCTGGCGACGGGCGCACTGGCGAAAGAGGGCAGCGTGCTCAATCAGCTCGCCAAGCGATTGCACGCGACGCCGTCGCAATTGGCGCTGGCGTGGCTGCTGCATCGGTCACCGGCGATGCTCCCGATTCCCGGCACATCCAAGGTGAAGCACCTCGAGGAGAACATGGCGGCCGCCGCGATCACACTGTCCGACACCGATGCGGACGCGCTGGCGAAGGCTGTGTCATGATGCGGTAAAAACTTGCGGCACGGCGTGCGCGGCGAGAGAGTTCGATCGCGACGACGACGACCCGGTGGGCGGTGCATCGACTGCCCACCGGTTTCTCTGACCGGACGACACGCATGCCATCGTCAGTCAATATTCACACTGGCGTTTGCCTAACGATGAGCGGCGTGCTGCTCGCGGTTGCGCTGGCTGCTCCGGGCGCGGCCGCGCAGTCTGCGTCGTCGCTCTACATGCCGCGCGCCATCAAAGAAACGTACGACAAGGGCACGCGGACGATGGATGGCCGGCCCGGTCCCAACTACTGGGAGAATCACGCGCGCTACACGATTACCGTGAGCGCGCTGCCGCCCGACCGTACGATCGGCGGCACCGAGGAGATCGTCTATAAAAACAACAGTCCGGACACGCTGCGCGCGCTCGTCATCCGACTGTTCATCAACATCCACAAGCCCGGCGCCCCGCGCGATGGCGGCGCCGCGCCGGACTACCTTACGAGCGGCGTACACATCGACACGTTCGCGGTGAACGGTGTGCTCATGCCATGGCATGACAGTCCGCAATTCTTCACCTGGCAGCCGGTGCGATTGCCGACGCCGCTCACGCCGCACGACTCGGTCCGCCTGCGCTTCGACTGGCGCTACGAGATATCGAAGCGCGCCGGCCGCGAGGGCATGCTCGATTCCACCACATACTATCTCGCCTACTTCTATCCACGCGTCTCCGTCTACGATGACTACAACGGCTGGGACACGATGGATTTCACCGATCTGCAGGAGTTCTACAGCGACTTCAACGATTACGACGTGACGCTGGAAGTCCCGCCTAACTACGTGGTCTGGGGAACCGGTACGCTCGCGGATCCGTCGGCGGTCTTGCAGCCCGATGCCGTACGGCGCTTCCAGTCCTCGTTCACATCGGACAGTACCGTGCACGTGGCATCGGCCGTTGACATCGGGGCCGGCAAGATTACCGCGCAGCAACAGGTCAATCACTGGCACTTCACCGCGCGCAACGTGCCGGACGTGGCGTTCGCGTTGAGCAATCACTACGACTGGGACGCGGCGAGCGTGTTGGTGGATGATACGGCCCATCGCCGCGCGAGCGTACAAGCCGCGTACAACGACACGGCGGCCGACTATCACCACATGGTCGGCTTCGCGCACCACGCGCTCGACTGGTTGTCGCACAAATGGCCGGGCGTTCCGTATCCGTACGAGAAGAGCACAGTGGTGCAGGGCTCGGCGGACATGGAGTACCCGATGATGGTGAACGATGGGTCGACGCCGGACACAATCTTCTCGCGCTTCGTGGTCGAGCACGAGATCGCGCACACGTACTTCCCGTTTTACATGGGGATCAACGAGACGCGCTACCCGTTCATGGACGAAGGCTGGGCGACGACGTTCGAGTATCTCATCGGCACATCGGACCTTGGCGTCGCGCGCGCGACGAACTTCTTCAAGCAATTTCGAGTGGCGGGTTGGATCGCGGATCCGTCGCCGCTCGAGGACCTGCCGATCGTGACGCCGGCGGACCAACTCAAGGATGCGGCGTACGGAAACAACGCGTACGGCAAACCCGCACTTGGCTACCTCGCGCTCAAGGAACTGTTAGGCGACGATACGTTCAAGAAGTGTCTACACGCGTTCATCGACCGGTGGCACGGCAAGCACCCGATTCCGTGGGACTTCTTCTACACGTTCAACAACGTGTCGGGACAGAACCTCGATTGGTTCTGGAACAGCTGGTTCTTCAGCAACGCGTACATCGACCTCGGCATCACCGGTGCGCGGCGCGCCACGAAAGGTTGGACCGTGACGCTCGCGAACGTGGGCGGCATGCCCGCGCCCGTCGATGTGCTCGTGCGCTATGCCGACGCGAGCGTCGACACCGTGCACGAGACGCCCGCGATCTGGCGCGCTGACCTGCATCGTGCGACGGTCAACGTCCCCGCGACGAAAGCCATCGCATCGATCACGCTCGATCACGGCATCTGGATGGATGCCGATAGTACGAATGATCGGTGGGTGGCGAAGCGTTAGGAGACAAGGGAAGCGTCAGCGAGCGCTTCCCTTACTTCAGTCTCGGTTTCGTGCTTCGCGGCGCCTTCGTGCAGTCCGGCCACGTCGTGGGTAAACGCCGGAACCGGAATTGCGCGTTGCGGCCCGCGGTCGGCGGCGGCATTTCGGCTTCCAGGCGCTTGGCGGCGGCGACGAGATCGATCCGGTCGCGCTTGATCATCGTCGGGTCCTCGGACGCCAGGTACGCGAGCATCGCCGTCAGCGTCGCGTTCGACTTGAGGTCGTCGTACACGATCTTGTCCGGCGTGTCGCGGTTGGTGTGCCACGTGTAGTTGCCGTAATCCCACGGCAGCGCGCCTAACCCGAACGCCGGCAGGCCGTAGCACGAGAACGAATAGTCGTCGCTGCCGCCGCCGGCGGGGAACCCGGCTCCGCCGAATTGAATCTGGTTGCGCAGCTCGAGCGGAATCTGGTCGAGCCAGTGCGCGATGTGCGTCGCCGCATCCGTTAGGCCGGCACCGCTCAAGCGGACGATGCGGCCGGTGCCGTTGTCCTGGTTGAACAACGCCTGCAAGCCCTTCAACACCTCGGGGTGATCCTCGGTGAACGCCTTCGAGCCCACCTCGCCCTCTTCCTCGCCGCTCCAGTGCCCGGCGAGAATCGTCCGCTTGGGATGCGGAAACACCTTCTGCAGGATGCGCATCGCCTCGAGCATCGTGAGCGTGCCGGTGCCGTTGTCGGTGGCGCCCGACGAGCCATCCCACGAATCGAAATGGGCCGACAGCATGACGTACTCATCCGGATGCTCGGTGCCCTTGATCTCGGCGATCGTGTTGTAGACGGGTTGTTCGCCTAACAACTGCGCATCGAGGTTGAGCCGCAGCAACGGATGCTGGTTGTTCTCCGTGAGACGGAACAGGAGTCCGTAGTCTTCGCAGCTCAGCGCGATCGCGGGCGCCTTGGTGTCGTAGGTCTCGAACACCTCGATGGTGCCCCACGCATCCTTGGGACGCGACGTGATGATCGCGGCCGCGCCCGCTGCTTCGAGTCGGAGACCCAGCTCGCCCGTGCCGAGCGCCAGGCTCATGCCCGTGCCGCGCACGTTCCGGCCGCCCCACTCGCGGCGCAGCGAGTCGCGCAAACTGTCCATCCGCGCCGCCGATGCCGGGAGTGCATTGGTGTCCCAATCTTCGCTGGGCCGACACGAGAGCTGCGGCGCCGAGACCAGGATGAACTTGCCTTTTACGTTAGGCAGCCACGCCGCGAACGCCGCCGTGTCGGCGAAGTGCGGCAGGATGATCGTCGGCGCGGTGAGATCCTTCTTGTTCGTGCCCGGGCTGTAGCCGAGCATCGTGCCCTCGAGCGACCGCACGCGCGGCGCGATGAGATCGATGTGCGAGTAGCCGCGGCGCCATCCCCGCCACGTCCCATACTGCTCATTGTGCGCCGAAATGCCCCAACTCGTGTAGGTATGCACGAGCCAGTCGTTGGCGCGCTTCAAGTCCGGCGTTCCCGTGAGCCGCGGCCCGAGCGAATCGAACAGCTCGTTCGCGAGATGCTCCGTTTCGGAGCTGTCCATGCCGATGGCCCAGATGCGCTTGATGATCGGGTCGTCGCTTTGAAAGGTCTGCGCCGAAGCACGGTGCGGCGCGGCGGCGAACACGAGGGCGCCGGCGAGAAGCAGGGACGGTCGCATGGGACGGTCGGGTCGGAAGTCTGTGTGAGTCGCGGGAACAGCGAGCGGTCAGAATATCGCGCATGGACCAGGGACGCGGTACGGCCGGTACCGGTGCGCTGGCGCACCGACGGTACGGACCGCAACTTACCGCCTGTCCCGACCGTAGTGCCGCTCGCCCGCAGTTCCGTTCCGCCACTTCCATGGTACCCGTCATGCCTCGCCTTCATCGTATTGCCGGGCTTCGGTTCGCGTTGCCGATCGTTGCCCTCGTCGCCGGTGCCGTGTCGGCGCGCGCCCAAGCGGCCACCGCGACATCCGCGACCACTCGGATGCTGCGCGCGCCCACCGAGAGCGCCACGCAGATCGCGTTCGCGTACGCCGGCAACATCTGGGTGGTGCCGCGCGCGGGCGGCGCCGCCGTTCGCCTAACGAGCTTCCCGGGCGTGGCGATGAACCCATACTTCTCGCCCGACGGGAAGTGGATCGCGTTCAGCGGCAACTACGGCGGCAACACGGACGTCTACGTGATGCCGGCCGAGGGCGGCGAGCCGAAACGGCTCACGTGGCATCCGGCGCCGGACTTGGTGCAAGGCTGGACGCCCGATGGCAAAGCGATCGTCTTCTCGTCGACACAGTCGTCCAATCTGCCCACGCCGACGCCGCGCTGGTTCACGGTGTCGGCCGACGGCGGCTTCGTGACCGCGATGCCGATGTACCGCGCCTACCAGGGCAAGATCTCGCCCGACGGCCGGCACATCGCGTATCGCATGAACAACTCGTGGGACGAGGAGCGGCGCAACTACCGCGGCGGGCAGAACCGCCCGATCTGGATTCTCGACACCAAGACGCTCGACATCGTCGACACGATTCCGCGGCCTAACTCGAAGGAGATGGACCCGGTGTGGGTGGGCAACAGCACCGTGTACTTCCTGTCCGACCGCGACGGCGTATCGAACGTGTGGTCCTACGACATGTCGTCCAAGCAGGTCAAGCAGGTCACAAACTTCTCCGATTTCGATGTGAAGACGCTCGACGCCGGGCCTAACGCATTGGTGTTCGAACAGGCCGGCTACGTGCACGAGCTCGATCCCGCGAGCGGCAAGGAACACATCGTCCCGATCACCGCGGTGGGCGATTTCGCGTGGATGATGCCGCAGTGGAAGGAAGTCTCGAAATACATCGCCAACATCGCGCTCTCGCCGACGGGCAAGCGCGCCGCCATCGAAGCGCGCGGCGAGATCTTCACCGTCCCGGCCGAGAAAGGCGACGTGCGCAATCTCACGCAGTCCGACAGCTCGGCCGAGCGCGACCCGGCGTGGTCGCCCGACGGCAAGTGGGTGTCGTACTTCAGCGACAAGTCGGGCGAATACCAGCTCGTGATCGCGTCCGCCGATGGCAGCGCGCCCGCGCGCACGATCGCGCTCGAGCATCCGACGCATTACTACACGCCGGCGTGGGCGCCCGACGGCAAGCACATCGTCTTTCAGGACACGAATCTCCGCTTGTGGGTGGTGGACGTGGCCACGGGGAAGGCCACCGACATCGGCGGCGACGAATGGATGGTGCCCGAGCGCTCCCTCAACCCCACGTGGAGCCCGGACTCGCGGTGGATCGCGTACGTGAGGCGGCTCAAGTCGCTCTATCGCGCGATCTTCGTGTACGACACGCAGACGGGCCAGACGCACCAGATCACCGACGGCCTCGCCGACGCCACGTGGCCGGCGTGGGACGCGAGCGGCAAGTATCTCTGGTTCTTCGCCTCGACCGACCTTGCGTTAGGCTCGGGCTGGTTGGACATGTCGAGCTACGGCCACACGGAAACGAAGGCGCTCTACCTCGCCGTGCTCTCGAAGAACGATCCGTCGCCGCTCTTGCCCGAGAGCGATGAGGACACCGGCGTGCCGCAGGAGCAGACGCCGGGCGTCCCGCCGCTTCCGCCGCGCCAGCGGCCGCAGCGCCCGGCGCGCACCGACACGTCGACCGACACCACGACGGCCAAGCGCATTCCACCCGATTCGCTCAAAGCGATGCTGACGCCGCGGCGTCACGTCGAGATCGATTTCGATGGCCTGTCGCAGCGCATCGTGCCGGTGTCGGATATCGCCGAGCGCGATTACGGCGAGCTGCGGAGCGGTGTGCCGGGCACGGTGTTCTTCATGGAGAACATTCCGGAAACCGGGACGAAGGAAGAGCGCTTCAGCGGCGCCACGGTGCACCGCTACGATCTCAAGGAACGGAAGGCCATGCCGTTCGTGCAGAACGTCGCGGACTACTTCGTGAGCGAGGACGGAAAGAAGCTGTTGTATCGGACGCCGGGACCCGAGGTGAGTCTCTTTCTCGTGGATGCGACCACGCACGATGCGCCGCCCGCGGGAAAGGGGAAACTGAATGCCCAACTGCGCATGCTCGTCGACCCGAGCGCGGAGTTCAAGCAGATCTTCGATGAAGGGTGGCGCAATCAGCGCGACTACATCTACGTGAAAAATCTGCAGGGCACCGACTGGGTGAAGGACAAGCAGATGTACGGCCAGCTGCTGCCGTACGTGAAGCACCGCGACGATCTCAACTATCTGTTGGACATGATGGGCTCGGAGATCGCGATCGGCCACTCGTTCGTGCGCGGCGGCGACATGCCGGGCGACATGCAGCCGCCCGTTGGTCTGTTAGGCGCCGACTTCGCGATCGAGAACGGGCGGTACAAGATCACCAAAATCTACGGGACCGACAGTTGGAATCCGGACCTGCACGCGCCGCTCACGGCGCCCGGCGTGAAGGTGCAGGTAGGCGACTACCTGCTCGCCGTCAACGGGCAGGACCTGCGCGCGCCGGAGAACATGTACCGGCTGTTCGATGGCACGGCGAACCACCAGACGACGATCACGGTGAACGAGCGCCCCACGATGGATGGCGCGCGTCGCGTGACGGTGATTCCGGTGGCGAGCGACGCGGGTCTGCGCGCGCGCGCCTGGGTGGAGCACAACCGCCACCTCGTGGACTCGTTGTCCCACGGCCAACTGGCGTACGTGCACCTGCCTAACACAGCGGAAGGCGGGTACACGAGCTTCAACCGCTACTATTTCGCGCAGCAGGACCGCAAGGGCGCCATCATTGACGAGCGGTACAACGGCGGCGGCTCGGCGGCCGACTACATCATCGACGTGCTGCAGCGCACGTTCGACGGCTACTTCAACAACCCGGTGGGCGACCGCTATCCGTTCACGAGCCCGGCGGCCGGGATCTGGGGACCGAAGGTGATGATCATCAACGAAATGTCCGGATCCGGCGGCGACCTCATGCCCTACATGTTCAAGTACCGGAAGGTGGGCCAACTGGTGGGCGAGCGCACGTGGGGCGGACTCGTGGGCATCTGGGACACGCCGTTGTTCGTCGATGGCGGCATCATGTACGCGCCGCGCGGCGGATTCTTCGCCGCCGACGACAAATGGGCCGTCGAGAACGAGGGCATTTCGCCTAACATCGAAGTGGAGGATTGGCCGAAAGACATCGCGGCGGGACACGACGCGCAGCTCGAGCGCGCGGTGGCCGAAGCGATGCAGGAGCTGGCGCAGCACCCGGTGGTCCGCGCGACGCAGGAGCCGCCGTCGCCGACGTGGGGCAAGCGCGTGAAGCCGGTTGGACCGTGAGGGCGTCAGGCGAGAGCCGGTGAGTTTGCGAATAAGGGAAGCGCTCGCTGTCGCTCGCTTGGGGAATCGCTGCGCTTGGGGAAATGGGGAAGCGGCGGGCGACGCCGCCGCTTCCCCAAACGCAGTGGTTCTCAAAGCGAGCGGAGCGAGCGCTTCCCAATTCCCTCGGTGTTCGCGGGGAACTTCCGCCGCCGATGGTAGAGTATGTACTCTGTGGCCATGCTCGCACCCGACATCACGGCGATGCTCTCATCGCGCCCGCTCGTCGCGCTGCCGTTGGTGTTCGTCGGCGGCGTTCTCACCAGCCTGACGCCCTGCATCTATCCGATGATTCCGATCACGGCCTCGCTGGTAGGCGGCCAAACGTCGGGCGTCGCCGCGTCGCGGTGGCGGCCGCTCACACTCACGCTGAGCTACGTGCTCGGCTTGGCGCTCGTGTACGCGGCGCTGGGACTGTTCGCCGGGCTGAGCGGGACGTTGTTCGGAACGGTGAGCACGAACCCCTGGTTGTACTTCGGGATGGCCAACTTGTTGGTCATCGCGGCGCTGGCCATGGTGGACGTGATCCCGGTACGGATTCCGCAGCGTATCGCGCAGCGGGCGGCGACCGCGGGGAGCGGCGGACAGCTCGCGGGGACGTTCGCGATGGGCGCGGCGTCGGGCCTGGTGGCGGCGCCGTGCTCGGCGCCGGTGATGGCGGCGGTGCTCACGTGGGTCTCGACGACGCGCAGCGCGATGTTAGGCTTCATTTACCTGTTCGTCTTTTCGTTAGGCATGAGCACGCTGCTGGTGGCGGTCGGGCTCTCGGCGGGAACGTTGTCGCGGCTGCCGCGCGCGGGCTCGTGGATGATGTGGGTGAAAAAGATCTTCGCGATCATCATGCTCGGTGTGGCCGAGTATTATCTCATCAAGATGGGGCAACTGTTGATATGACACTGACCCGGTTGGCAATGCTCGTGGCGTGCGCGGTGGTGGCCGCGGCGCCGGCGCTCACGGCGCAGGATGAAATCGGCGTACCGGTGGGAGCGGCGGCACCGGGCGCGGTGGTGCACACGCTCGACGGCAAGAGCGTGAATCTCGATCAGTACATCGGGAAGGCACCCGTGGTGCTCGAGTTCTGGGCGACGTGGTGCAGCAACTGTAAGGAGCTCGAGCCTAAGTTTCTGGAGATGGTGAAGAAGTATTCGCCGAAGGTCACGTTCGTGGACGTGGCCGTGTCGGTGAACCAGTCACCCGAGCGCGTGAAGCTCTACGCGCAGAAGTATCACTATACCCATACGCTGGTGTACGACACGGATGGCAACGCGGTGAGCGCGTACAACGTGCCGGCGACATCGTACGTGGTGGTGGTCAACAAGGCCGGGAAGGTGGTCTATACGGGCCTTGGTGGCGATCAGGACCTTGAGGGCGCCATAAAGCGAGCGCTGTGAACCATTGTGTGCGGTGTTTGCTCCGGCGGCTTGGGCGTTGACGCGTGCTCTGGCCAGCGACATCGTTTGATGCGGCCGTTAGTCCACTGCCCATCAGATCACGTGTAAGCGGAGCCGTTTTTGTAGTCTGCCAATTTCGGAATAGCTCTGCGCGCAAGTGCGAAGTAGTCAGGGTCCTTTTCAACGCCGATACTCCGATAACCTACCGCTTCCGCTGCGGCGAGTGTCGACCCGGAGCCCGCAAACGGGTCGAGAACCGTACCTTCGCCTAACGGCAGGACTCCGCGGACGATCTGCCGAAGAAACGATTGGGGCTTGAGGCTTGGGTGAGGAGCAAGCAGTCGTTCTGCTCGATGCGTGGGAGATGAGGCAATTACGTCTCCAAACGGCTTTTGTGAGGATGGACGGCGGAAGCCGCCGGTTTTCCAACGGCGAAGGTTGTCCTGCGCTCGTCCGTCCAGCGGACGGCGAAAAACAAGCCACGGCTCCCACATTGCTCGGGGCATGACGCTCACACCCTCAAATTCGTGATGCGCGGCTTTCGGTCTGTCCCCGCCTCGCATTGTCATCACAAGGCGAACGATTTCGCCTCTTCGCTCCAAGCCTGCGCGAACGAGCGCACTGGACACAACGTAGGAGAGAAGCGGATTACTCGCGACGACGACGTTTGCGCCCGGGACAAGAACTGGGCGAAGGGCGACAGCCCACGTGAAAAAGAATTCCTCCAAGGTACTCCGGTCTCTTTCTGAAAGAACCGTGAACCGTGGAAGGGGCGAGCGCTTCGCGCCATCGAACGAGGGAGGGATTCTCCATACACCGCCTTTGCCTGCGCGCAGCTTTTTCTGCTGCTCGTCGGAGTACTCGTAAAGGCCGTACGGCGGATCAGTGACGGTTGCTTCGATGCTGCATTCCGGCTGCGACCGCAGCCATTCGATGCAATCTGCGCGCACGACTTTCGTCTTCCCATACTCGAAGGCCGCAACATCCGACGGCACAGCAGTGCGTGCAGGGAGGAGGCCGATCGGGTTTTCCCGTAACACATAGCGTCCTCGCTCCGTACGCGAGAATACTCGAGGCGTATTGAGCGCAAGGTACGAGCGTATGGAGGACGAGGCCGCCGTACCAATGCGTTGCGTCACGCGACTCTCAATTTCGCGGATCGATGCGCCATCGGGACTTGAGCCGAGGACCGCGAAGATCGCGTCTCGGACCTCTCCGGGCATGTGAGCTTTGTTCCGAGACATTCCGGACTCCCATTTTGAAACCGAGCGGCGAATTCAGACGTCTAGACGTCAAATTGCAAGGTTCCGCAATCAAGGCGTCTGCCGATGCGCGACAGTAGCACGCTCCGCTTCGATGACCCCAGTGTGCTCGCGCATCATCCCGGCGGCTTCCTCCGACAAACCATCCAGCATCGCGATCACGTGCGCGCGCGTCGTGCGTGGGTTCATCACCGTCACGCGCAGCACGCGGCGGCCGCCTAACACCGTCGTGGTGATCCAGCCGCGGCCGCTCTTGTTGTAGCGCTCGCGCAGGTCGCGATTGAACTCGTCGACGGCGTCGTCGTCCTCGCCGGCGCGGCCCGCCCACCGGAAGCACAGAATGTTCGACTCGGGCTCGTGGAGCGCGACGAACTGACTGTGCACGGAGATCGCCGCGTGCAGGTCGCGCGCGACCTCGCACAGGTGGTCGTAGATTGCGCCTAACCCGGACGCGCCGTAGCGCTGAAGCGCCGCCCACACCTTGAGCGCGTCGGCGCGCCGCGAGCACTGGAAGCTGCGCGTGCCCTGGTCCCACACGCGGCCGTCCTCGTCGCCGTGGAAGAGATACGGCGCACGTTGGGCGAACGCGCGGTCCAGGTCGCCCTCATCGCGCACGAGCAGCATGCCGGCCGCGAGCGGGAGCAGCATCATCTTGTGCGCGTCCCAGGCCACCGAACGCGCGCGCGATACGCCGCGCAGGCGCTTGCGATGCGCTTCCGAGAGCAGCGCCGACGCCCCATGTGCGGCGTCCACGTGCAACCAGATGCCGCGCGCTTCGCAGAGCGCGGCGATCGCCTCGAGCTCGTCGAACGAGCCCGTCGCGGTGCTGCCCGCGGTGGCGACGACCGCCATCACCGGCGTGCCTTCCTCCGCGAGCGCGCTCAAGCGGGTCGCGAGCGCCTGCGTGTCCATGCGCCAATCGCGGGATGGGATGGCGATCGCGCGCTCGAGTCCCAGGCCTAACTGAGCCACTGCGCGCGTGACGGCGTAGTGCGCGTGCTCGCCGCACACCACCACGGGCAGCGCGCCGCCGCTCGAGCCAACGCCGCTCTGCCACGCGTTAGGCAGCGCCTTAGCCCGCGCGGCGAGCAGGGCCGTGAACGTCGCCTCCGTCCCGCCCGACGTCAGCGTCCCGCCCGCTCCCCGATCCCAACCGATGAGACCGGTCATCCATCGGATGAGCTGCGTCTCCAACACCGTCCCGCTCGGCGACATCTCGGCGACCGCGACCGACTGATTGAGCGCCGAGATCACCGTTTCCATCCACACCGCGACGGGCAGCGGCGCGGAGACCTGGTGCCCCATACACATGGGATGGGCGAGCTGATTGACCGCGGTCATCACGTCGTGCTCGATGCGCGACGCCACTTCGTTGAGCGGACGGCCATTCTCAGGCATCGGCTCATCGAATCGCGGAGCAATCTCGGCCGACGTGAGCGCGGTCGACACCGGGTCCGCGCCGTCGCGCGTGCGCAGAAAGTAGCGCGAAACGAGATCGACGAACGGAAGCGCGGCGTCGCGCTCCATGTCCTGCTCGAGCAGATCGAAGATCGGTGGTCGCATGTTCAAGTCGGATAAGGCAAGACAGAGCCGGACAAAGCCTGAGGCCGGACAAGGCTGGACAAAGCCGGACAAAAGGGGACAAAGCGGGAGGCCGTCAATTCCAAGCGTCGCTCATGCCGCGCCGCCAAGCGGAATGTCGAGCACGCGCCTGCCACCGACGGGCTCGACGGTGAGATAACACTGCACGCGATCGATCGTGACCGGCTCATCCACGCGCACGCGCAACAATTTGCGTTCGGCCTCGGGCGTGAGCGTCGTGAAGAAGCTGAGGGTGCAATGTGGAGAAAACACAAAGCGCGCGCGCTCGAAGCGGAGGCGGCGCCCCGCGATGCGCTCGTGCAACGCGCGCAACGCGCCGTGCGGATCGAGCGGCAGCACCACGATGTCGGTCTGCATGAAACGCATCGGCCGGCCGAACTTCAGCGTGAACGGCAGGGTTTCCAATGCGGCAGACGTGAGCTCGTCGCGCAACTCGTCAACGGGCGTGTCGGATGGAATCGGACCGACACCCGATGACCCAACGAGCGTGATGTGTGGCGTGGTATCCTTGGCGAGTTTCGGGTCCGCCCAGCGCTGCACCTCGAGCACCGCGTCGCGCGATCGCCCGGTGAGCTCTGCCACAATGAAAAATCCGCGTTTCATAAAGAAAAACTATCGAGAAACCGGTCACGAAGGCACTGCGTGTGCGGTGCATACGCGCTTCGCGATTCGAGCGGTCGCTCGAACGTCGATCGTTTCCTAAAGCGTTCTAACTTCACCGCGCCGCATCGCGCGCTCTGACGGACGAAGCGCCAGCGGGCATGCCCATTGCCCTCTCGCCGTCCCGCCTCTCCGCGATGAGCACACAGCCGGACGCCTCGCCGAACTGAGGCCGGAGCTGACTCCGACGGAGGAACCCCGCGCCGTCGCGCAGAGCGTCGCCGCGCATCCGTGCACAGACCTCGCACCCGTCATCGATGCGGACACAGATAGAGTGGATCATTATCGGGACGTACGCGGCTGCACTGTTCGTGTTGTCGCTCTTCAGTCTCAATCGATATGTGATGATCTCGTTGTTTCGCCGGTATCGCGGCCATCCGCGCGCACGTCCGCCGGAGCCGTCACCGATGCCGCGTGTCACTGTGCAACTCCCAGTGTACAACGAGCTGTTCGTCGCGGAACGACTGATCCGCTCGGCCTGCGCGCTCGACTATCCGCGGCACTTGCTCCAGGTGCAGGTACTGGACGATTCGACCGATGAGACGCTGACGCTGACGCGACGTTTGGTCCGCCAATACCGCGCGAAAGGATTTCAAATCGAGCACCTGCATCGCGAAGACCGCACCGGCTACAAGGCCGGCGCGCTCGAGTACGGACTCGAGCGTGCGATGGGCGAGCTGATCGCCGTGTTCGACGCGGACTTCGTGATTCCGCGCGATTTTCTTCGTAACACCGTGCCCTACTTTACCGACGCGAGCGTCGGCGTCGTGCAGGCACGCTGGGACTACCTGAACGAAGACTATTCGCTGCTCACGCGCGTGACTGCGTTAGGCCTCTCCGGCCAGTTCGTGATCGAGCAGCCGGCGCGCGATCGCGGCGGTCTGTTCCTCACGTTCAACGGCACGGCCGGCGTACTGCGCGCGAGTGCGATCCGCGACGCGGGCGGCTGGCAGCACGATACGCTCACCGAAGATCTCGACCTCAGCTATCGCGCCCAACTGGCCGGATGGCGGATTCAATATCTCCCGGCGCTTCCGTGTCCATCGGAGCTGCCGCCGGACATGCACGCGCTCAAGACGCAGCAGTACCGTTGGACGAAGGGCTCGCAGGAAACCGCGCGCAAACTTTTCGTTCCGTTGTGGCGCGCGGGGATTCCGCTGTGGCAGAAGCTGCAGGGCACGGCGCACTTGCTCGGCAATTCCGTCTATCCGTTCTTGCTCGTGGTGGGGATCCTCAATCCGATCGTGATGTTCATCGCCCACAAGGACCGGGTGAAACTGTCCTGGGCGATCTCGGCGTATTTTCTGATCTCGTTAGGCGGGACGTTCAGCTATTATGCGGCGGCGATCAAGGAGATTCGCGTCGACTGGCGCCGGCGCATGGCGTGCTTCCCACTGTTCCTCGCCGCATCGATCGGCTTGAGCGTATACAACGCGCAGGCGGCGATCGAAGGATTCATCGGGAAGCGCACGCCGTTCCTGCGGACGCCCAAATACAACTTGAGCACGGGCCAGTCGCAGGCCGCACGGCGCCGCCGGTATCGGAGCGCATTCACCAACAGCACACTGTTCGAAGTGGTACTGGGTGTCTACACGACGACCGCGTTCCTGTACGCACTGTACGTGGGCGAATGGGGCGCGCTGCCGTTCCTGTTGCTTTTCGCCACGGGCTACCTGCTCGTGGGCGGATATTCCGTCGCACATCTCATGAACATTGGCACGGTGAAACTCGCTGTGGCGCCTGAAGTCGTGGTCGACGAGCCAGCAAGTCTGCCGTCGCTGCCGGCCGCGGCAGCGACCGCGACACGGTCCGAGGTATCGCGCGTCGCGCGGCCGATGACCACGCTGTTGCCGCTCGTGCTCATGGCGCTCTTGCTCCACTGCGACCGCGGCGATACCACGCTGCCGGCCACGTACGCGAGTCAGAGCGCAGGGCCCGCGGTGCTGCCGGCCGGAACCGTAGGACTCGACTCGCTGCCGCTCGTGCAGAAGGACGCGAACCTCACACCGATCACACCAGAGGAAGGTGATCCCAGCGGCATGTTCTGGTTCACGACGTCGGGCACGACATTCGATTGGCGTGTGCGCGCCACCGGCCTAACGAGCGGTCGCGCCTATCGAGTGCAGTTGTCGGTGGATGGCCAGCCCTTCGACGTGGCGAGCAGGCGCGCGGACACCACCGGCGCGCTCATTGCATCAGGCCGGTTGTTCGCATTCATGGACCAGGTGTGCATGGGTGCGAGCCAGCATCCGAGTCTGCCGCTGACCGGTCATCACGTGATCGGCGTGGTCCTCAAGAATGACGGGGCGCCGCGCTCGGGCGGTCAAACGGGCAGCTCCCTGACGGGCAGCAGCGGATCGACCGTTGCGTGCTCGGGCAACGGAGACGGCGATTTCGGCGCGCAGCTCTCGGAGCTTCACAACTTCCAGTTCAGCGGCACGTAGCGCATGTGGCGTTCCCCGCCCGGTTTGGTAGGGCCGAGGATGCGGGGATAGAGGGGGCGGGGGCGCCGCAGCGCGACGGCACGGCGAGCACCAGGCGAACGCCTGCGCCGCTCGCCGCATCGTACGTGTCGCTCGTCACGCATTCTCCCAACGCGGACTCGAGCGAATCCGGAGGCGTCCCATAAAGCGGCGATCGGTAGTCGATCACGACCCAAACCGGTTTGTGTCCGGCACGCGCAATCACGGGCGCGAGCGGCGCTCGTTGGGCAACGCGCGTGATGGGAAGATCGAGGCGACCGTTCAGGTAGTACGAGAGGGGCTCGTACATTTCCGATGGTTGCACGATGACGGCGCCCGCCTGGGCGTGTCGCACCATCAGGTCGCGTGCGATCGACCGGTAGTCGCTGTCGCGCGACACGACCGCGTACGTGCGTTGCGTTCCAATCGCGATGGCGGCACCACAGCACGCGAGGGCGATGGCGCACGCACGGCGCGAGAGTCGCGCGAGGCCTGCGCCAAGCAGGAGGAAGAGGGGCGTCGTGGCATAGAGGAAATAGCGCGTGAGGTCGACTTGACGCCGAACGGATATCACCGCACCGATGATGACGGGGACGAGCACGGCGAACGTGAGCACGCGCGCGCGACTGCGCCCGGCTTCTCTCCACACGCGCGCGATCGCGACGACGACGACGCCGACGACCACCGGTTGGGCAAGGAACAGCGTCGCGAATCGCCGGATGGCAGTACGGCTCGGCGTGTAGCGGACATCGCCGAACGCGCGAACCAATTCGTCGGAGTAGAAGTACACGCCGTGGATGGCGCTCATGGGATACTCGAACAGCGATTGCGTGGCGCCGACGATGCCCAACGCACCGCGCCATGCCTGACTGGCTTCCGCGGCGCGCGGCACGACGAAGAGCAGGAAGGCCAGTGCAGCGGCGACGATGACGCCGTTCGCGATCACCCATTCGGCGATGCCGCCGCGCCGGCGCGGCGCCGGGATCTGGCGCGCGAGGACGAACAGTGCATCCATATTGATGGCGGCGAGCAGCGGCCCCGCGACTGCATTGGTGCCGAGCATCGCCATCGACAGGATGCTGTACACGGCGAGCGCAACGATGCTCTGGCGGCGCGGCGTCGCGACATTCATGGGCTGCGTGACGTGATTGCGCCATACGACGTATGCGAGGAGCACCGCGCACGCGAGGAGCGCGAGCGGCATGTACATGCGCGCTTCCTGCGCGAAGTACAACTGCAGGGGCGACAGCGCGGTGAGCGCGGCGCCGATGCACGCGGCGCGGTGCGACACGGTACGAACGCCGAGTGCGTAGACGAGCGGGATGAGCGCGATGCTGGCGATGAGGGATGGCGCGCGCAGCGCGGGTTCCGAGGCGCCGGCCACGCCGATCCACAGTTTGAGTGCGACGAAATAGAGTGGGCCCAACGGACTGGCGCGGAGGTTCGTCCACAAGGCCGGCCACGGCAGGTGGGCGACGTACCATGAGTTCGCTTCGTCGAGCCACAGGTTGGCCTTGCCTAACCCATGCAACCGCAATACGAGGGCGGCGAGCATGAGACATCCGATGAGCAACGACGTGCCGGCGGCCGTCCACTCGCGCCCAGCCGGTTGGGCATCGGTGGTGTGGCGCGCGGTGGTGCCGGCAGTCGTCACGATCGTGGTGGCCATTTTTCTGTACGGGCCGAAAGGGCTCTTGAGCCGGCGGAAGTCATCGGACGACAACGGGGTGACGCGGATTGCGATCGCGACCAAGGACAGCGCGTTCAACGTCGTCCCGCCATCGCGCGGCGGCGCCAGCGGCTCGGTATGGTTCAAGTCGCGTGCGCCGGCGTTGACGCTGCAACTGCGCGCTGCGGGGCTCGTGCCATCGAAGCGCTATCAACTCGAACTCTCCACGGATCAGGCCGTTTATACGGTGGCCCGGCTCTCTGCGGACGCGCAGGGGCGTCTCGCGCTCGACACGACGCTGTCTCAGCTGGCGGACGACGCCTGTGTCGTCGCGAATCGTGTGCCGCCGCGGCCTCTCCATGGGCGCATCAAGCTCAAGTTCTGGGTGCGCCGGGATTGGAGTCCGACCGTTGCGGGCAGCGCGTGCTCGGGGAATGGAGACGGGGATTCGACGTACGCGCTGCTCGAGGAGAACGAGGGGACGTTTTACGGGACGCGTTAGGAGCATTGAAATAGGGAAGAGGGAAGCGCTCGCTGTCGCTCGCTGAGGGAAGCGCTGCGCTGAGGGAAGCGGCGGCAACGCCGCCTGGGGGACTGGAAGGACATCAGTTGTCTCTGGGTGGAGAGTGCCGCATCGCGCGGGCTCGCGCATGGCACGTCAGTCCCGCAGACCATCGATGTTGTTCCACTCCCCCAGGCGGCGTCGCCGCCGCTTCCCCCAGCGGAGCGCTTCCCCCAGCGAGCGACAGCGAGCGCTTCCCCCTTCCCGTCAGTTAGGATCCAGCTCGTCCACGCCATCGAATCTCGGTCGACGACTCCAGATCCGACAAATACATCTCCACCGCGGCTTCGCCTAACGCTGCGTCCTCGATGATCGCGTCGAGCTCGTAGTTGATCGCGATGCCGAGCGGGTTGAAGTCGGTGGAGCCCACGCGAACCCAGTGGCCATCTACGACGCTGGTCTTGGCGTGCATCATCACGCCGTTCCACTCCCAGATGCGGACGCCGTTGCGCAGCAGCCGATGGTACACGCGGCGCGTGAGGCGCCGCACCCACGGATGATCGTACTTGCTCGGCACCAGCAGACGCACATCGACTCCATCTTGCGCGGCGCCGGCTAACGCCTCGAGCTCGGCGGCCGACGGATAGAAGTACGCGCTCGCCATCCAGATGAATTTTTCCGCCGACGCGGCCTGCAACTGCAGCGCGCGCGCGACCCGGAGGCGCCACGGCTCGCCTTCGACGATGCCCACCACCGCGGCCTGCGCGGTTTGCGGATCCGTGTCGGCGCCGCGCGCTGGACGCACCAGTTGCCGGCGGCGCCAGCGACGCGGACGCTGCTCGAAGTTCGCCCGGCGCCACATCAATTGAAACGCGCGCGACATGTCCACGGCCGCCGGTCCCTCGATGCGCACCGCCGTGTCGCGCCACGGCGCGGTGCGACGACGACGCATGCCGCCCGACCACGCTTCGCTCAAGCCGAAGCCGCCCGTGATGCCGACCGCGTCGTCCACCACCAACAGCTTCCGGTGGTCGCGCGGTAGCATGCCTAACCAAGGGCGAAGGCCCGGAGGATTGAAGATGCGCACGTGCACGTCGGCATCGCGCAACTTTTTCCAGTAGGCGCGCCCGGCGCCGCGGCTCCCCACCCAGTCGGCCACCATGCGCACCCGCACGCCGCGCGCCGCCGCCGCTACGAGCGCATCCGCGAACCGATTGCCCACGCCGTCAGCGGTCACCAGATAGCACTCGAGCACCACGCTGTCGCGCGCTTCCGCGATCGCGGCTAACATGGCATCGAACGCCTGGCCGCCGTCGCGCAACAGCTCCACACGGTTTCCCGCCGAGGCACCCGCGGATGCGATACGCCACAACCCCCGCGTGAACGACAGGGTGCGGATCGGCATCGGGACGCGCGCCCCGGTTTCGGCCGACGGCTCGTCGACGGGCAGTGGGACAGGCGAGCTCATGACTGGAACAGAGCAGTAGTATCGCGTATAAGCTAGTGTCGCCGTCCCGTGCCGGGCCAGCGATGCCACGTTCTCCCGCCGATTACAGTCACACACAATGCCAGACGCACGCACTGGAACGTATCCGCGCTCCCCGTTGGACCTCGATTTCGACACCATGCGGCAACTCGGCCACCGCGTCACGGATGCCGTGGCTGAGCATCTGTCGACGCTGCGCTCGCAGCGCGTGTTGGACACGCTGCCGCGGCGCGCGACGGAGCGGCTGATCGCCGCGGGGCCGCCGGCGACCGGCACGGACATCGACACGCTGCTCGCGTACTTGCGCGAGCACGTGTTCGCGCACGCGGCGCGCGAACCGCACCCGGGGTTCATCGCGTACGTCCCGAGCTGCCCGACGTTTCCGGCGTCGTTAGGCGACTGGCTGGCGACGGGCTACAACTTTTTCGCCGGCGTGTGGCCGGTGGCGGCGGGTCCCAACCAGATCGAGGTCCACGTCCTCGACTGGTTCCGCGCCTGGCTGGGCATGCCTAACGGAAGCGGCGGGCTGTTGACCACCGGCGGCTCGGCGGCGAATCTCACCGCGATGATCGCCGCGCGCCATGCGGCGGTGGGAGACGACCCGTCGCGCATCGCACGGCTCACGGTCTACGCGTCCGACCAGACACACTCGTCCGCGATCCGCGCCGCGTGGATTGCCGGCATTGCCAGGTCTAACGTGAGGCTGCTGGCTTCCGATACCGATTTCCGCCTACCCATGGCTCAACTGGCCGGCGCCATCGCGCGCGACCGGGCGCAGGGACTCGTGCCGCTCATGATCGTCGCCAACGCCGGCACGACCAATACCGGCGCCGTCGATCCGCTCGGACCGCTGGCCGACCTCGCGGCACGCGAGCGCATCTGGTTGCACGTCGACGCTGCCTACGGCGGATTTTCCATTCTGTCGGACGAGGGGCGTAAGGCGCTCGCGGGCATCGAGCGCGCCGACTCGATCACGCTCGATCCGCACAAATGGCTGTATGTCCCATTCGAGTGCGGCTGCCTCATGGCGCGCGAGCCCGCGCGGCTCAAGGCCGCGTTCCAGATCTACCCGGATTATCTCAAGGATGCGGAGAGCGACGGCGACGAGATCAACTTCGCCGACTACGGCGAGCAGCTCACCCGGTACGCGCGCGCGCTCAAGGTCTGGCTCACGGTCAACTATTTCGGGACCGATGCGCTGCGCGAGGCGATTGCGTACAGCCTGTCGTTGGCGGCGCACGCCGAATCGTTGGTGCGGCGCGAGCCCACCATGGAGGTGCTCGCGCCGGCCACGTTAGGCATCCTGTGTTTCCGCGTGCACCCGCCGGGCGTGGACGACCCGGCGGCGCTCGACGCGCTCAACGAGCGCATCAACGCGGCGGTCAACGCCGGCGGCCGCTTCTTCATCTCGAGCACGCGCATCCGCGGCGCGCTGTCGCTGCGCATCTGTCCCATCGGATTCCGCACGACGCGCGAGGACATGGCCGACTTCGTGCGAGCGGTGGCCGCGCTGGCGCTCGCGTGTCCGCCTCCGGTGTCGCAGTGAGTTTACACGACTTTCATAGCGGACAATCAGGATACCGACGGTCAGAACCGCAGCGATCACGTGCGTCGTCGGCCGAGTGTATTGCGTTAGGCGCTGGGATCGGAGAACTGCGTGGCCATGCCCATCGCGTGGTACCCTTTGTCCACGTACACCACGGAGCCCGTGATCCCGCTCGCGTGCGTGCTCGACAAGAACGCCGCCGCCGCGCCCACCTCAGACGGGTTCAGCGGCTCGGTGAGCGGCGAGTTGGCCGACGCATACGCCACCATTTTCTCGATAATGCCGATCGCGCTCGCGGCGCGCGATGCGAGCGGGCCCGCCGAGATGCAGTTCACGCGCGCGCCGAACCTGCGACCCGCTTCGTAAGCCAACACGCGCGTGTCGCTCTCGAGCGCCGCCTTCGCCGACGACATCCCGCCGCCGTATCCGGGAATCACACGCTCGCTCGCCATGTACGTGAGCGAGAGAAACGACGCGTGCGGCCTGAGCAGCGGACCAAACCGCTGCACGAACGACACCATCGAATACGCGCTCACGCCCACCGCGGTGAGATATCCGGAGCGGCTCGTGTCCAGCAACGCCTTCTTCACTTCCGGTCCGTTAGCCAGTGAATGGATCACGATGTCCAGCGGGCGCTCGCCGAAGTCGGACACCAGTCGTTCGGCGAGTCCGGCGATCGTGAAGTCGCCTGCGTTCGCGTAGCGCTTGTTGCCGCGGATGTCCTCGGGCACATCGGCCATCGTATCGAACGCCGCGTCGAGCGGATAGATGCGCTCGAACTCCATCATCGCGCCGTCCGACAAACGCCGCGACGCATCCATTTTGCCGCGCTCGAGGAGGTTGTTGAAGATGTTGAGTGCCGGCGGCCATGTGCCGACGACCACTGTCGCGCCACATTCCGCGAGCGCCTTCGCGATGGCGAATCCGTAGCCGCCATCGTCGGCGACGCCCGCGACGAGCGCGCGCCGGCCGGTCAGATCGATCGTGAACATAGGCGGAGGAAATAGTCAATCGGCGTCGCACACACAAGGTGCATTTGCGGTGGCCATCGCGGGCTAGCATGCGAGATCGATTGTGAGTTGCTCGAGACGCCAGCGTTTGAAACCAGCAAGGGCCTGTCTTGTCGGTTCGTCTCCGGCCTTGTCCGCACTTACAGTCGTGAGACTTGCATGGTCGTCGGAGGCGGATGCGCGAGCGAGCGCCTCGCCCCCGATCGCCTCTCTACTTATCGTACGGACATGCCGAACAAGCTACTGACGTTCCCGATCTCCGAGCACACCCTCGCGAACGACTTGCGCGTGATCATCGTCCCGACGGGATTGCCGGACGTCGTCTCGCTGCAGATTCCCGTGCAGACCGGCTCGCGCAACGAAATCGAGCCCGGGAAAACCGGCTTCGCGCATTTCTTCGAGCACATGATGTTTCGCGGGACGGAGGCGTATCCGCCCGAGCGATACCAGGACGTGCTGACGCGCGCCGGCGCGCGGTCGAACGCGTACACCACCGACGACTACACGAATTATCACACGACGTTCTCGCGCGATGACCTGGCGCGCGTGCTCGAGATCGAAGGCGACCGGTTCCAGCGCCTGCGCTATCCCGAAGAAGACTTCAAGACGGAAGCGCGCGCCGTGTTAGGCGAATACAACAAGAACAGCGCCGACCCCACCGAGAAGTTGTTCGAGGTGATGCGCGACCACGCCTACACCACGCACACGTACAAGCACACCACGATGGGCTTCCTGAAGGACATCGAGGACATGCCCAACCAGTTCGACTATTCGCGGCTGTTCTTCGACCGCTGGTACCGGCCCGAGTACACCACGCTGCTCGTGGCCGGCGACGTCTCGGCGGGCGATGTGCTTCCGTTAGTCGAACGGTACTGGGGCGAATGGCGCCGGGGCAATCATCGCGTCGAGGTCCCGCTCGATCCGGCGCCGTCCGGTCCCGTCTACGCGCACGTGCCGTGGGAGACGCCGACGCTGCCGTGGGTCACCACGTCGTTCCGCGCGCCGGCGTTCGATGCGAAAGACCGCGCGTTCGCCGCCACCGACCTCATGGTCGATCTCTGGTTCGGCCGCACGTCGGCGCTGTACCGTCGCCTGGTGGACGATGAGCAAGTGGTCGACACGCTTTTCGCGTACAACCCGGGCAACGTCGACCCGGGACTCATCACGATTGCCGCTCGCGTCAAACGCCACGACGATGTCGTGCCGGTGCGCGATGCGATTCTCGACACGGCGCGCAGCGCGCGCGAGATGCAGGTGACGGCCAAGCGGTTGGCCGACGCCAAGGCGCATCAACGCTACGGTTTCGTGCGCGAGCTGGACGACACCGAAACCATTGCCGCGACGCTCGCCCGGTTCGTGCACTACGATCGAACCACGCAAACGCTCGAGGACTTGTTCGCGACGTACTCGCTCGTCACAGCGCGCGAAATACGCGACGCCGCGCGCGCGGTGTTCACCGATGCGTCGCTCGTGATCACGACGCTGTCGCACGACAGCATGCCGGAATCGGTCGCGCATCCCGCATCGATCGAGCGGACGACGGCGCGCGCTCGGCGCCGCCCGTTAGACATCCTCACGCAAGCGACGCCGCATCCCTCGCTCGACATCAAGCTGGTGTTCAACGTGGGATCGGCGCACGATCCCGAGGGAAAGGAAGGCCTGGCCGCGCTCGCGGCGGCGATGATCGCGGAGGGCGGCTCGCGGGAGCGGCGAGCCGAGGATGTGCGCGCAGCGTTGTTCCCGATGGCGGCGACGTTCAGCGCGCAGGCCGACAAGGAAGTCACCACGTTCACGGCGCGCGTGCACCGCGAGACGTGGCGTCCGTTCGCCGACCTCGTGCTGCCGCTGCTCACCGAGCCGGGTCTGCGCGAGGAGGACTTGGCGCGCCTGCGCGACGCCCAACGGAACGCGCTCACGCAGGACCTGCGGTCCAACAACGAGGAAGAGTTGGGCAAGGAGCGGCTCCAGTGGAACGTGTTTGCCGGTACGCGCCTGGCGCATCCCGTGTTAGGCACCGAAGCGGGCATCGCGGCGATCACGATGGATGACGTGCAGGCGTTCATCGCTCGGCACTACGTGCAGTCCGGCGTGACGGTCGGCGCCGCGGGCGACGTGCCGCCGGCGCTGCTTTCGCGCGTCCGGACCGCGGTCGCGGCGCTGCCGGTGGGCGAACGGGCGGCGGCGCCCGCGCCTGTCGCCGCTCGGCGCCCCGGCATGCGCATCGAGATCATCCAGAAGGACACGCGCGCCATCGCCATCTCCCTCGGCCATCCGATCGCCGTGACGCGCGCGCATCCCGACTTTGCCGCGCTCTGGCTCGCGCGCACGTGGTTAGGCGAACACCGGTCGTCGGTGTCGCACCTGTACCAGCGCATCCGCGAGATCCGCGGCCTCAACTACGGCGACTACGCGTACATCGAAGCCTTCCCGGGCGGCATGTTCCAGTTCTTCCCGGACGCCAACCGCCCGCGGCATCATCAGCTGTTCGAGATCTGGATCCGGCCCGTGCCGCCCGACGCGGCGGTGATGACGCTGCGCATTGCGCTCTTCGAGCTCGACCACCTCGTGAGCAACGGCCTAACGGAAGACCAGTTCGCGTCGACGCGCGACTACCTGACCAAGAGCCTGCCGCTGCTCACGGCGACGCAGGATCACCGGCTGGGCTACGCGCTCGACGCGCGCTGGCACGGCACCGGCGACTTCACGTCCGAGATGCGCAACCACCTGCGCGCTCTCGACGCCGCTGCAGTGAACGATGCGGTGCGCCGTCACCTGTCGGCGCGCGACCTCGACATCGTGATGATCGCACCGGATGCCTCAGGGCTCAGGCAGGCGCTGCTCTCCGACGCGCCCACCACGCTCACGTACGACGCACCCAAGCCGCCGGAGCTGTTGGCCGAGGATCGCGTGATCGGCGTGCGACCGCTGGGTCTCGAGGAAGGGAGCGTTCGCGTGACGCCGGTGACCGACGTGTTCACGCGTTGACCCACATTACACGTACTGCGTCCGGGTCGTCCTCTTTCGTACCGCACCCAATAATGCCACGCACTTCTTCGTGTCGAGCGTTCTGACCGAGCCCTCCCCCGCCGCTTCGGATGCCGGCGTACCCGCGCCGATGAGCAGCGCGCGGCGCCTCGGCGTGCTCGCGCTCATCATCGCGCTCGTTGCTTCGTTAGTCGTGGTCAAAGCCGCGGCGCGATTCGCGCAGACGTGGGACGAGCCCGCGCACCTCGCCGCGGGAATGCAGTGGTTCGCCCAGGGGCGCTACGATTACGACCCGCAGCATCCGCCGTTGGCGCGCGTCTCCATCGCGCTTGGGCCCAAGCTGTTCGGCGCCACGTCGCACGGACAGCCCACGATGTGGACCGAGGGCAACGCGATCCTACTGGAGAGTGGGCCGTACGCGCGCACGTTGCTGCTCGCGCGGCTCGGCGTGCTGCCGTTCTTCTTGTTGTTGCTCGGTGTGACGTGGGGTTGGACGCGCTCGCTGTACGGCGATGCCGCGGCGGTCGTCGCGCTGCTCCTGGTCGCGACCACGCCGCAACTACTTGCGCACGCGGGCTTCGCGACGAACGACCTGCCGCTCACGGCGACGCTCCTGGCCGCGCTCTGGACATTCACGCGATGGCTCGAGCGACCCGACGCGGGCCGGACGATCGTCTTCGCGCTGGCCGGTGCGGCGACCATTGCCACCAAGTTCTCGAGTCTGCCCTTCTTCGCGGTGGCGGCTGTGCTCATCGTGTGCGCGTGGTGGGCGATCCCCGCTCCGCGCGAGAGCGGCGCGCCGCGCCGTATCGCGTTAGGCGACCTCCGCGACCCGGCGCGCATGGCGGTGGCGGCCGCGGTCCTCGTCGGGCTTCTCGTGTGGGCCGTCTACCGGTTCCACACGCGCCTTGCGTTCGGCGGACGTCTCCCGCTTCCCGCGCCGGAGCTGCTCACCGGATTGCGCGCGCTCGCGGAGCACAACCGCGAAGGCCACACGTCCTATCTGTTCGGTCATGTCGGCACGCACGGATGGTGGTGGTACTGGTGGGTCGCGCTCGCGGTCAAGACGCCGTTGGCGTTTCTGTCGCTCGCCGCGTTAGGCATCGCGTGGTTGCTCGGCTCGGCGTGGCGCCGCGATTGGCGCGCGCTCGCGCCGCTCTGCGCGGCGGCGGCGGTGATGATCGTGGCGATGATCTCGCACATCGACATTGGCGTACGCCACATTCTCACGGTGTATCCGCTGCTGGCGATCCCGGCGGCGGGTGCGGTGGTGTCGTTGTGGGAGCGCGTGCCCGCTCGGCCGCTCGTGCGCGGGATGTTGGGCGCACTCATTATATGGGAGGTCGCTCAGGCCGCGTTCGCCTACCCGGAATTTCTTGCCGACTTCAACGTGCTCGCCGGCCGGCACCCCGAACACATACTCGTTGACAGCAACCTCGATTGGGGACAGGACCTCGATCGCCTGGCGGACACGCTGCACGCGCGGCACGTGCGAGCGGTCACGCTCTTCTACTTCGGGTCGACGCCGGTGGGCGCCGTGCACCTCGCCGATACCGTTCGGTTAGGCGGATCGGCGCCGGCGTCCGGGTGGGTCGCGGTGAGCCAGACGTACCTGCAGGGCGACTACGTGTCGTGCTTCACGTGGCTCCGCGACCGCACGCCGGCGGCGCGCATCGGGCGCTCGATGCTGTTGTACGATCTCGTGCCCGACACCGTCCCGCGCCTGCCGCCGCTCACACGGCCCACGCGGACGAGCGCCGAGTCGTACGGGCCGGTGCTCGCCGGGCCCGCGTCCCGCGACATGATGTGCGGCGAGCCGCGCGTGGCGATCGATGGCGGCCGCGGCACGTTCGTCTCGCCTAACGCAACGGCGGCCGCGGCCTCCGGCTCGGGCGGCAGCGCACCCGCCGCCGGCGCTCCCGCCCCGGCCGCCACGGGCGCGCCGCCCTCGGATGTGACCGACGCGATGCTCCTCCACGCGCCTGCCGACGCCGACGCATGGCTGACCAACGGACGCGACTACTCGAACTCGCGCTATTCGCCGCTCTCCCAGATCAATACCGGGAACGTGCACACGCTCACGCTCGCATGGGCGCACCAGGTGGACCGCCCGATCGCGGGCCAGGAAGCCACGCCGCTCGAGTCCAACGGCGTGCTGTACTATACCGCTCCGTTAGGCATTGTGATGGCGGTGGACGCGCGCACGGGGCGCGAGCTGTGGCGCTTCGACAACAAGACACCGGCCGTGGCCAGCTGCTGCGGCCCGAAGAATCGCGGCGTCGCGCTCTATCACGATCTCGTGTACGTGTCGACGTTCGATGACCATCTGCTCGCGCTCGACAGCCGGTCGGGCCAGCTCGTGTGGGACGCGAAGACCGCCGACCCCGACAGCAGCTACAGCATGACGAGCGCGCCGCTCGCCGTCGGCAACTTGATCATCGTCGGGATTGCCGGCAGCGAGTTCGGCATTCGCGGGCACATCGATGCGTATAGCGCCGAGACCGGCGCGCGCGTGTGGAGGTTCTACACGATTCCGTCGCCGCAGGATGGCGGCTGGTGGGGACATTGGTCGC
>DATEKK010000099.1:0-15285 GCA_035277485.1 Gemmatimonadaceae bacterium | reverse complement strand
GGGTTGGAGATGAACGCCTGCGCCGAATCGAGGTCCTTGAGAATCTGCGCATAGGTGTCCGCGACCGATGCACGCGTCGACCCGGTCGGGTCGTTGATCGACGTGGCCGGCGCGAGTCTGAGCGGCACCCCGCCGAAGAGCTTTACCAGGTTGTGGTAGTTGAGCGCGCGCAGGAAGTACGCCTCGCCGATGATCTCGTGCATCTCATCCGCGTCGAGGTTCGGCACCTGCGGCACTTTGGCGATGATCTCGTTGACCCGGTTGATGTCGTCGTAGATCGCGATCCAGATGCCGGCGATCGTTTCATTGTCGGCGCGCAGCTGGTTGAGATCCGCGTCGCCGAACGACGTCAGCGTACCGGTGTGCTCGCTGTTGTCGGACGACAGGTCGAGGAAAATGGGGAAGTCCTCGCCGTAATACGACAGGCTCTGCAGACCACCGTAGGCCCCGAACAGCGCCGCACGGGCGCCGTTGGCATCGGTGATGGCGCTCGACTCGGGGATGGATCCCGCGGGCTTGACGTCGAGCGGGTTGTTGCAGGCGGTCGCCGCTGTGATGAGCGCAGCCGCCAGGAAGAATCGGATTCGCATGGGTTGGCTCACCAGTTGGTGGTCAGGCCGATGGAGAACGTCCGCGCGCGCGGATAGGCGTAGTAGTCGGTGCCTAACGCAATGTTGGATGTCTCGCCGTTGCTGTTCACGTCGGGGTCGTAGCCGGTGTATTTCGTGAAATTGTGCAGGTTGTGGCCGGTCACGTAGAGCGTCGTGTTCTGCAACGACCGCACGGGCATCAGGTTGTCGGGGATGCGCCAGCTCAGCGTGATCTCGGAGATCCGCAGGTACGAGCCGCTCTCGATGAAGCGGTCGGAGATCTCGCGCGCCCCGGACGTGCCGTCGAAGCTCGCGCGCGGCTCGTTGGTGATCTGGCCCGGATGCGTCCACGCGTTGAGCGCGTACGTGAACTTGTTGTCGTAGTTGTAGCCGCCGTCGTCGGCGAAGATGCGCATGAGGTTGAACACCTTGGCGCCGTAGCTGAACTCGAGGAAGCTGCCTAACGAGAAGCCCTTCCACGACCACGTGTTGCGGAGGCCGCCGAAGAACTTGGGCTGCGGACTGCCGGCGTCCACGCGATCATCCGACGTGATCTCGCCGTCCCCGTTCACGTCCTGGTAGACCGCGTCGCCCGTCTGCGGGTCCACGCCCTTGAAGTGCAGCACGTAGAACTCGCCGATCGGCTGGCCCACCTGCACCCGGCTGATCGGCCGGAAGTTCTCGCCGTCGCCGAACGGCTGGTTCTGGAACAGCGCCGTCACCTCGTTGTGGTTGAACGAGATGTTGAAGTCGGTGTTCCACGAAAAGCCGTTCTTGTCGTCGGAGCGGAAATTCGCCGAGCTCAATCCGAGCTCGAACCCGCGGTTCAACACGTTGCCGATGTTGTCCCAGTACGTGGCGAAGCCCGTCGTGGACGGGATGGGACGGTTCACGATCAGGTTGGACGTCAGCCGGTGATAGTAGTCCGCGATCACCGTTAGGCGCCCGCCGAACGGATACCAATCGATACCGCCGTCGAACTCGTGCGTCGTCTCCCACTTGAGGTTCGGGTTGGCGAAGTTCGTCGGCGCGATGCCGGGGTTCTCTCCGTAGTTGGACGTACCGTAGAGGCCCAGGTACGAGAAGTCGGCGAAATCCTGGTTGCCGGTCGCGCCGTAGCTGGCGCGCAGCTTGAGCTTGCCGAACTTCTGGTCGAAGTTGCCCATGAAGGGCTCCTCGCTGATCACCCAGCCGCCGGCGATCGCCGGGAACAATCCCCACTGGTTGTTCGGCCCGAAGCGCGTCGACGCATCCGTACGGACGCTGCCCGAGAGCAGGTACCGATCCTTCCACGAATAGTTGGCGCGGGCGAACACCGACTCGAGATTGTGGTTCGTGGGCAAACCGTCGAAGCTCGTGATCACCGTTCCGTTCCGCACGTAGTGGAACTGATCGCTGCTGAAACCCTCGGCGCGCACGAAGTTCAACTGATTGGTGTTGTACTGCACGCTGCCGCCGCCGACGATGTTCAGGCTCGACGCGTCCTCGTTCTCGTGGCTGTAGGTGAGGAAGCCCTCGAGGACGTACTGGTTGCCCGTGCTGTAGCCGCTCTTGGCCACCCCGCGCGCCTGCGCCGCATACGTGCCATCGACGAGCGGCGAATCCCACTCGAGCTCGTTCATCGTGAGCATGTCGACGCCCACCCGTCCCGTGAGGGACAGGCTGGGAATGAAGTGGTACGTGCCCTCGACGTTGCCCAGGAAGCGATCGGTGGTCGTGGGCAGATTGTTGAGGTCCGCGATGGCCACCGGGTTGGCGTAGTACAGGTCGTAGTCGTTTCCGGCGAACTGACCGCTGGGCGCGCGCACCGGATAGATCGATGCCTCGCCGATCGCGTTGGTCACCACGCCCGTGAGGCTGTTGTCGCCCGGGATGCGGTGGTCGAGCTCCTTCGAGTAGGCCAGCGACGTCTTGAGCGAGAAGTTAGGCGTCGCGTCGAAGTCGATGTTCGCGCGGCCGGACGCACGGCTGTACGAGGAGCCGAGCACGATGCCGGTCTGCCCGAAGTACGAGCCGCCGAGGGAGTACCGGATGCGATCGGTTCCGCCGCTCAGGCCCAGGTGCACGTTGCCTACCGGGGCCGTGCGGAAAATCGCCCGCTGCCAATCGGTGGACTGCGCGTCATCGACACCCGGCGTGAACGGGTCGCTGTCGCCGTCGTTCTCCGCGCCTTGATTCATGAAGGCGACGTATTGCTTCGCGTTCATGAGACTCAAGTAGCGTTCGGGCTGCTGCCAGCCGGTGTTCGCGTCGAACGTGAAGTGGGTCGTGCCGGCGCTCCCGCGTTTGGTCGTGATGATCACCACGCCGTTCGATGCGCGCGATCCGTAGATCGCCGCCGACGCGGCATCCTTGAGGACGGTGATCGATTCGATCTCGCTCGGATCGAGGCCCGTCACGCCCGTCACGCCCTGTCCGTTAGGCCCGAGCTGCGAGAAATCGCCCGACTGCACGGGGACGCCGTCCACGACGTACAGCGGCTGGTTGGACGCCGAGACCGATGCCGCGCCGCGCACGCGCACCGTGATGCCGTTGCCCGGGTCGCCCGCGTTCTGGGTCACCTGCACGCCGGGCGCTTTGCCCTGCAGTGCCGCGTCCACGCCAGCCACGGGTTGGTTCTGCACGTCGCTGGAGTTGACCGTCGACACGGCGCCGGTCACCCGCGCGCGGTTCTCGGTTCCATACCCGATCACCATCACCTGGGCCAGCGTGACGGCCACGCTGTGCAAGGTGAAGTCGACCCGCACCGTGTCGCCGGCCGCGACCGTGACCTGCCGCTCGGCCGGCGAGAACCCGATGCGTTGCGCGCGCACCGTGACCGTCCCGGGCACGACGTTCGATGAATACGTGCCGCGATCGTTGGTCACGCCACGCGGCTGGCCCGCGATGGTGATCTGCGCGCCGGTCACTGCTTGGCCGGACACCGAGTCGGTGACGGTGCCTCGAATCGTCGCCGTTTGCTGCGCCCCGGCGACGGCGGGGCCGGCTACGTACAACGTGAGACCGAGCAGCACAGCGGCTGCCCGGGTGAAAGTGAAGCGCCTCATCGATGTTCCTCCCCATGGGAGTGACGGTGAAGCTGCGGGAACAGGGGAAGTCCCGCCGCGAAACGAAAGGGTGCCGCGTCAGGGCGTGGGCAGCGTTGCTCGCCCGGTCCGCGGGTCGTACGTGCTGCCCGCGGGCAGCAGAGACAGATGAATGCCGGACGCGCCTAACCGTGGCGCCCCGGCGCCGGTGACGCGCGCGTCCCGCGCGTCGATGACGATCGCGGCGCTCCGGCCGAGCACCGTCCACCTGCCGTCGGGATCGACGCGCACGGCCGTGCCCTCGTCGATGCCGACGCCTAACAGAGAAGGCCGCTCGAGCACCGCCTCCAAGAGACGGTTCGCCCGCTCGCGGCGAATGAAGTGCATGTCGACGATGGCGTTCGTGATGAAGCCGAACCCGGGCGAGATCTGGATCGCGCCGCGCACGATGTTCGGAAACTCATCGCCGTAGTAGCCCACGCTGTCCGCGTCGGGACGCTTCTGGTTGCCGGTGATCATCGAATCGCTGAGCACCGCCGCACCGGCCGACGTCCCACCCACCACTGCGCCAGCCTGATATCGCGCCCGCATCGCGCGCAGCGCGGCCGTCCCGACTAACGAATCGGCGAGCTTGACCTGGTCGCCGCCGCCGAACCAGATGCCCGTCGCCGTGCCGATCAGCTTCACCACCGAATCGGACTGCGCCTGCGAGCGCGACACGTCGATCACGAAGGCCTGTGCGCCGTAGCCGCGCAGCTCATCGACTTTTTCCTTGCCCGCTTCGGCAGACTGTTCTGTGGCCGTCGGCACCACGGCGATGCGCGCGTGCGACCCGCCGGCCAGATCGACAAAGGCCTGGACGAGCTCCTTCGGCTGTTCGCCGCCGCCCACGATGAACAGCGTTCCCTTGGGGGACTTGCCGTGAAGAGGCGCAGACCACGAGGCGCTGCGAGCCGCGTGCGCCCACCCGGCGGCCAGGACGCACATGACGACAACGGGCACAGGACGAGCGACTCGGCGGACGACGTGACCGAACATGAAACCTCGGTGCGAGAGGAAACACGCGATTGAGACGGGCGCGGTGTGCCTAACGGGCGGGGCATGCGAACCGGAACGTCGTGGCGCACCGCGAAGGCGACAGCACGAAAGACCAGCATTTGTCCGTGCAAAAGCGCCGAGCGCAACAGTGATAGCGGGTAGCGGACTCGTCAAGCCCACCCCGTCATCGCAAGCGTCCGCCCCGGTCGGGCTAGCGCTCGCGTCTCATCGACGTGTCAGGTTGCTGGCTCCGCGTACCGGGTACTAACATCACCGGCCGTCGCCCGGCCGCGTCGGTCGCGGCTCTCATCTCAGGTTGGAGGACTTGCCGAAATGTCAAAGATTGGTGTGGCAGTGAGCGCGATCCTGGTTGCGGGTTTAGGCGTCATCGCACTCGATGCGGCGCCGGCTCGCACGAGCGCGCTCGCCGCGCCTGTCGCGCCGCGTGTGCACGCGGCGGGCCCCCTGCACTTCGTGGTCGCGCCGAAGAACAACCAGGCGCGCTATTTCGTGCGCGAGCAGTTGGCGCACTTAAGCTTCCCGAGCGATGCCGTGGGTGTCACAGATAGCGTGACCGGCACCTTTGCCATCGACGACAAGGGCAAGGTGATTCCGTCGGAATCGAAGTTCGTGGTCGATCTGCGCGGACTGAAAAGCGACCGCTCGATGCGCGACGGGTTCATCCAGCGGCGAACCTTGGAGACCGACAAATACCCGACCGTTACACTGGTGCCGAAGGAGCTCGAGGGTCTCACCATGCCCCTGCCCGATTCCGGCCGCGTGTCGTTCACGCTGTTAGGCGACCTCACGGTGCGCGGCGTGACCAAGCCGACATCGTGGATGGTCGATGCGTACATGCGCCACGGACAGGTGTTCGGCACCGCGTCGACCGGATTCACGTTCGACGACTTCCAGATCGAGAAGCCGAAGGTGGGATCGGTGCTGAGCGTAGCGGACAGCATCCACCTGGTGTACGATTTCGACCTGGTTCCGGCGTCTGGATCGTGATCCAGCGCCGCACGCGCGGCCTAACGCAAAAGAGTCGAGGGAAGGGGGAAGCGCTCGCTGCCGCTCGCTGGGGGAAGCGCTGCGCTGGGGGAAGCGGCGGCGACGCCGCCTGAGGGATCGGAACAACATCGATGGTCTGCGCCGAACAAAACCGCGTCGCCGGCACCAGAGCGCCAGTTACTCTCCACCCAGAGACAACTGATGTCCTTCCACTCCCTCAGGCGGTATCACCGCCGCTTCCCTCAGCGCAGCGCTTCCCCCAGCGAGCGACAGCGAGCGCTTCCCTCTTCCCTTTTTCTAGCTCTCCTCGCCGCAGCGAGCTCCAGCGCAGCCCACGCACAGGCCGGCCACCCGACTCTCTCGCCGGCCGTCAAACAGGTCGTTGCCATCGATACCGACATCGTCGCGCTGACGCACGTCCGGGTGATCGATGGCACCGGCGCGCCCGCACGCGACGATCAAACAGTGATCGTCCGAGATGGACGCATCACAACGATCGGCCCTGCCGCATCGACTTCGGTGCCGGCCGGCGCGCGCGCGCTCGACCTCACCGGCAAATCGGTGATCCCGGGCCTCGTGATGGTGCACGAGCACCTCTTCTATCCCACCGGACCCGGCGTCTACGGCAACGTGGCCGAGAGTTTCGTGCGGCTCTATCTCGCCGGCGGCGTCACGTCGATGCGCACCGGCGGCAACATGAACGGCTATGGCGACGTGGGACTCGCGCACGCCATCGCGCGCGGCGAGAAGCCGGGCCCGTGGATCGACGCCACCGCGCCCTATCTCGAGGGCCCAGGGTTAGGCCTCGATCAAGTGCACGAGCTCACCGGCCCCGATGACGCCCGCCGCATGGTGGACTTCTGGGCCGACGCCGGCGCGACATCGTTCAAGGCCTACATGCACATCACCCGCGCCGAGCTCGGCGCCGCGATCGCGGAGGCGCACAAACGGGGGCTCAAGGTGACGGGCCACCTGTGCTCGGTCACGTTCCGCGAGGCCGCTGCGTTAGGCATCGACAACCTCGAGCACGGCTTCTTCGTGTCCACGGATTTCGTGCCCGACAAGAAGCCCGACGAATGCCCCGGTCAAAACACCGGCCTCGCTACCATCGCCACCCTCACGCCCGACTCGGCGCGCGTACGCGATCTCATCGCCGACCTCGTCAGGCGACACGTCGCGATCACGAGCACGCTCACCGTGTTCGAGACGTTCACGCCCGGGCGCCCGATGCCGCCGGGTCTCGACGTGCTCGATCCGATCCTGCACGAGCAATTCGTCCAACGCTATGCGGCGGTGCAGCGCGACACGACGCGCCGATTCGATGCAATCTTCGAGCACGCGCGCGCCCTCGAGGTGGCCTTCATGCGCGCGGGCGGCCTCTTGATCGCGGGCACCGATCCCACGGGCGGCGGGGGCGTGATCCCCGGCTACTCGAACCAGCGCGAGCTCGAGCTGCTCGTCGAAAGTGGTCTGACGCCCCTCGAGGCGATCAAAGTCGGCACCCTCAACGGCGCCACGTACCTCGGCCGCGCGAAAGACGTCGGATCGATTGCCGTCGGCAAACAGGCAGACTTGGTGGTCATCGACGGCGACCCGTCGCGGAACATCGCGGACATCGCGCATGTTGAGATGGTGTTCCGCCAAGGGATCGGGTACGATCCCCAGAAGCTCATCGCGTCGGTACGAGGAAAAGTCGGACTGTTCTGATGACGCTGCCGCACCATATTCACGCGTTGTTCGCGCACATGGCATGGGCGGACGAGCGTGCACTCACGTCGCTCGAAGGGGCCACCGTGGTCCCGGCCCGCGCCCTCGAGTTGTTCAACCATGTGTTAGGCGCCGAAGCCGAGTGGCTGGCGCGGCTCGAGCAACGCCCCAGCGAGATCCCGATCTGGCCATCGTTCGGCCTCGCCGAATGCCGCGCCACAGTCTTACGCAACCGCGCCGCGTACACGGCGTATCTCGCACGCTTGTCGCCCGACGAACTCGACCGCCGCATCCCGTATACCAACAGCCGCGGCGTCCCGTTCGAATCTCGCATCGAAGACATTCTGCTCCACGTCGCGATGCACGGGTCGTATCATCGTGGACAGGTGGCGTTGATCGTCCGTGCCGAGGGCGAAGAGCCTAACGCAACCGACTACATCGCGTTCGCGCGCGGCGCGCCGGCCGCGACCCGGATCGATCAGCGGGTGTAGGAGCCCGAGCGGAGCGAGCGCTTCCCCGTTCCTGCGTGACGATACGGGACCTTCCCACGTCAAGACCATGGCGCTATCTTACAGCGTTGTCAGATGTTGCATCAGTCACCCTCAAGCCCCTTGTACCGCTGAGTCGCACCCGCCCTAAAGCGCGCCGGCGCCGTAGCCCCGCGCGAGCACACCAGCAGCACACATCGCTGCCCACAAGTCGTACGGCCTACACGAACACGCGTCAGTGGCTGCTCGATCGCCACGGCGCAGTCTGTACGTACTGCGAACGTCGTGTCCATCCCGACGCCATCACCCTCGATCACGTGACGCCCCGCCGCGGCAAAACCGCGTACGACCGCCGCGACAACCTCGTCCTCGCTTGTCCCGACTGCAACGCGCAGAAGGCCGACAAGCCCATCCTCGCCTTCCTCCTCGCACGCCGCGATCGCGCCGTCAACCTGCTCCGCTTCGGCGAGCACTTGAGTCCCATGCTGCTCGATCTGGCCCGCCAGATCGCCGGACCGGATGGTGTCGCACGCGCCGAGCGCTTGTCCGACCCCGACTACCCGTACAAGGACTGAGCGCCACCCGGTAAGCCGTTAGGCGATACGCCTGACCTTGCCGGCATAACGCCCGCCGCATATTGTACAATTGTACAATACGCGAAGGGTTGTATGGTCGTGGACACATCGGCGGTGTTGGCCGTCCTCCTCGAGGAACCGGAGCGCCTCGCACTCATCGCCGCATCGCGGGGCGCCACGCTGTACGCTCCTCCGTCGCTTCCATGGGAAGTCGGGAACGCGCTCGTCGCGCTCTTGCGACGCCGCCGTCTCACGCTCTCCGATGCTCAGCGGGTGTGGGACGCCTTTCGGTCCGTTCCACTGCGCCTGGTCGATGTCGATGTTGGACAGGCGGTTGCCACGGCCACCGAGCTCGGCCTCTACGCCCATGACGCATACGTGCTTGAGCTCGCGGCCCAACATGGGCTGCCGCTCTTGACCCTCGACAAAAAACTCCGCGACGCCGCTCGCGAGCGGCGCGTCACCTTGGCGTGGACCGCATGAAGACCTACACCTATTCCGAAGCGCGCCAGCAACTTGCCTCTTTGCTCGACCAAGCCCGCCGCGATGGCGAGGTCCGCATTCGCCGTCAGGATGGATCGGAGTTCGTCGTCCAGCCGGTCCGGTCTACTAGCTCCCCCCTCGACGTTCCGGGGCTGCGCGCGAACCTCGAACCCGGCGAGTTGGTCTCGCTGCTGCGAGACGAACGGGCGCGGGGAGAGCGCCGGCTCAGACTCCCGGCCGCGCGCGCCGTGCGCGAACCGGACCCGGCGACGCCGTCAAAGCACGCGCCTCGCCCCAAGCGCCGAAGGTAAAGGACGACCGGAAACCCGCAGCCTGCCCTCTCTCGTAGTATTGAGAAAGCCAATCGGACTCCTGACATGATTGCCGCACTCATCCGGCTGCTCGCTCTGCGACCGCTTCTCGGTATCGCCATTCTCGGCTTCCCGATTCTGCTGCTCGTAGTCGTGGGGCTGATCACGATCCTGGCGTTCAAGTTCCTCGTCTTCATCGTGCTGCCGATCGTCGCCGTCGTGTGGCTCGTCCGCACGATCAAGCGATCGTCGTCGTCCACCCCGGAAACGGGAACCGACACAGGAACGGACACGGCGCTGTGATCGCGCCGTAAAGTCCGGGCGTGCATTGCCGGTAGATGGACTCGGGCGCGTGATCGTTCGCCGCCTGGAGCGGTTCGCGGTCGGTTCGCTGCTGCTGAGCCTCGCGCTCATCGCGGCCGACCGCATCCGGCATCCGCGCGGCTTTTTCTTTCTCGTACCATTGCCGCGTCACACAGCGGGCGTCTGGCGTCCGCTGTGGTTCATCTTTCGCACGCGACCAGCGTTGGCCTTAGGGATCGTGTTGTTGATGGCCGGGCTGTGTGTCGCCCTCGTCGCTGCCTGCGCCCAGATTGGCGGGGTCCTCGCGCCGCGCGAGAGCGAGACGCCCGACTAACGGAGTAAACATGGAGCGCTGGCAGGACCGCCTCACGCGGTCGCTCTTCGGCTCGGTGTCGCGCACGCAATCACTGCGCGGCGTCACGGTCGATGTCGTGAATACCCGTCCCGACATCGACACCGACCACGTGTTCGCGCGCCTCGATGAAGCGTTAGGCATCATCGAGCGGCACCAGCCGTGGTATTTTCGCCACCTCGTGCGCGACTTCGCGCGCATCGCGGTGCGCCGCTATCCCTGCCGCGGCGCGTACTTCCCGGACGAACGCACGTGTCTCATCGAGCTCACGTTCAGTGTGAATCCGGAGTTCACGACGGCGCAGATCGCGTCCACCATCGTGCACGAGGCCATGCACGCCCGATTGGACCGTCGCGGAGTGGTATTCACGCGCGAGATCGCGGCGCGCCACGAACGATTCTGCCGCCGGGCCGAGGTGGAGCTGGGGATGTCGGTGCCCGACGGACAAGCGATCGTCGACCGCGCGCTCGCCTCGCTCGCCGCGAGCGACGAAGAAGTGGCACCCGTGATCGACTGGAATCTCGCCCGGCAGCGCGTGGCGCAGGCGGATATCGCCGCGCTCAACGTGCCGCCTTGGCTCAAGAAGACGCTTGCGCGACGCGCCGGGATCGATCCCGACGCGAAGTCGGACTAGTGCGCGGGCGCTCCGCCCTCTTGCCCGGCCGTGTTCCGGGTGCGGTGCGCCCAGTGCTGGCGCGGCTGCGGCGGCTGTGAGCGCTTGAACAGCAAGTCCGCGTAGTAGGCCGCGATACGAGACCTGACGGACTCCTGCGTGTCGCCGGACTTCGCCTGAAACGGCGCGTACCGGTTCGCGTCACCGGACACGTTGAACCACCACCACGACTCGGTTCGCGCGGCGGTGGGTCCCTCGACCCTGCAGCTGAACGTCCGGCCGTTGTCGTCGAAGTCGAACGCTTTCAGCATGGGATCTCCAATCGGGTTGAACCGTAATCTACCATCGGCGACGCCCCGATGCCTACCTTCCTCGTGTAACGGGCCCGTTCACACGAGTCCGGCCGGGCGTCACACAGGAGAGCAGCGTGCGGTACGACTTCCTTACGCAGACCTACGAGACCGAGCGCATCAAGACGTTGACCGTGTGGTCCCAGATCCCGGATGCTCGCATGTCGTTCCGGCCGGAACCGCGCGCCCGAACGCCGCTGGAGCACATGGTCCATCAGTGCGTGAGCGAGGACACGTGGATGCGCACCATGCTCGGCATCGTCGTGGAGATGCCCGTGCTGCCGCCGGCGGAGACGAAGCTGTCGTTCCTCGAGCACTACGCCGCCGCGTCGGCGGTGCGCCTAACGGAGCTCGAGCGGAAGCCGGAGTCGTGGTTCGAGGAAGCGACCACGTTCTTCGACACCGAGCGCTCTCGCGCGTGGGTGCTCACGCGCCGTCTCACGCACTCGTCGCACCACCGGGGCCAGCTCACCGTGTACCTGCGCCTCTGGGGACAGCCGCTCTACTCGACGTACGGACCGAGCGCCGACACCGGCGGCCTGTTCCAGAACCACGCGGCCGTGATCTATCGGTACCGCACGATCGGGCACTTGCTCCAAGCCGAAGCAGCGGGCGGCGAATTTCCGGCGCTGCCCGGTCCGGGTCACCACGCGCCGACCGAACGGCCCGACAGTTAGCATCCAGCCTGCACGAGCGCGGTACCGCTCTTGCTGACGTGCTGTTGGACGATTCGAGCGGAGGCACCGGTGGCGACGATCTGGAAAGGCACCTTGAGCATCGGTCTCGTGACCGTACCGGTCGAGCTCAAACGCGCGATCCGCGACGACGAGCGCATCCATTTCCACATGCTGCACGACACGGACATGGCGCCGCTCCGCTACGAGCGCGTGTGCACGGCCGATGGCAAAGAAGTGCCGTGGGATGACGTCGTCAAAGGATACGAGTACCGGAAGGGCAAGTACGTCGTAGTGACCAACGAAGAATTCAAGACGGCGGCCCTCTCCGCCTCATCGACGGTGGCGCTGCGCGAGTTCGTCCCGGCCTCGTCGATCGATACGCGCTACTTCGAGACGCCGTACTTCCTGATTCCGGGCAAGGGCGGCGAGATGGCCTACGCCGTGATGCGCGAGGCGCTCCGGAAGAGCGAGATGGTTGGGTTAGGCACCATCGTCATCCACCAGCGCGAGCACGTCGCGGGTCTCAAGGCGGTGGGCAACGCGCTCGTGCTCGAGCTCATGCGGTTCGCCGACGAGCTGGTCGACGAGAGCGACTACACGTTTCCGTCCACGAAGGAAGTGCGCGCGCCCGAGCTCACCATGGCCCAGCAATTGATCGACGGGCTCAAAGCGGAGTTTCATCCGGAGCAGTATCGCGACCAGTATCACGCGAACTTGATGAAGATCATCAAGGCGAAGATGAAGGGCACGGAAGCCAAGCTCACGGAGCCCGAAGCGGCGAAGGGCGACGCCAAGGTGATCGACCTCATGGAACGCCTGCAGCAGAGTCTGGCCGGCGGCAAGCGCGGCAAGAGCGGCGCGACTCGCGGGCGCACGGCGGCCGCGCACCGCAAGCGCCCAACGCGTCGCCGCGCCGCGCGTTCGGCATGACGATGGCGACCACGCGGCGAAAGCGCGCGCGCAAACGGACCGTGCGGCAGAAGGCGGCCGGCGCCGCACGCGGGGCCGGCGCGAAGCTCCGCACCTATCGCAACAAGCGCGACTTCAGCGCCACACCCGAGCCGGCGGGCGGCGCGGCGCGCGCATCGGGCGGCCGGCACGCGTTGCGCTTCGTCGTGCAGAAGCACGCCGCGAGTCACCTCCATTTCGATTTTCGCCTCGAGCTCGACGGCGTCATGAAGAGCTGGGCCGTCCCCAAGGGGCCGAGCCTCGACCCGTCGGTGAAGCGCCTCGCGATGCAGGTGGAAGACCACCCGATCGAGTACAACACCTTCGAGGGCACCATCCCGCAAGGCGAGTACGGCGGCGGCACGGTGATGGTCTGGGACCGCGGCACGTATACGAGCGACCCGCCTTCGCCTAACGCAGAAGAGGTGCTGCGCCGTGCGTACGCATCGGGCGACCTCAAGTTCGCGCTCGATGGCGATCGCCTGCACGGCTCCTGGGTGCTCGTGCGCACCAAGCGCGGCGCGCCGGACAAGCCGCAGTGGCTCCTCATCAAACACCGCGACGACGAGGCCAAGCCGGGCGAAGACATCGTCGCCCAGGTCGAGACGTCCGCCGCGACGGGACGGACGATGGGCGAGATCGCGGAGGGCAAGCGCCCGCGCCGCGGCCGCGCGAGCAAAGAGACACCCGCGCGCGCGGTGTGGCACAGCTCGCGCGCCACGCGCGATGTGCCGTCGCTCGAGCCGATGCTCGCGCGCGTCGGCAGCGAGGTGCCGCACGACGATGGGTGGACGTTCGAGCCCAAGTACGACGGCATCCGCGTGCTTGCCTACGCTACATCCGACCAGGTGCGCCTCATGACGCGCAACGATCTCGACAAGTGCAAGCAGTTCCCCGAGATCGTCGAGGCGCTCGAGCAGCTCGCCACGCGCGCCCGGCGTCCGCTCGTCCTCGACGGCGAGATCGTCGCGCTCGAGCGCGGCAAGCCGGGCCGCTTCCAGGGACTGCAGTCGCGCCTGCACGTGCAGGGCGACGCCGACATCAAACGGTTGGTGAAGGATGCGCCCGCGGCGCTCATGGTGTTCGATCTCTTGCTCGATGGGAATGACGTGCTGGTCGACGAACCGTGGACCGAGCGCCGCAAGCTGCTCGAGCTCCGGCTGCGCAACCGCACCGGCTCCCACCTTCGGTTAGGCGACTCGGCGCCGGGCGGCGCGCGCGAGATGCTGCGGAAAGCGCGCGCATCCGGTTGGGAAGGCATCATGGCCAAGCGCACCGACGCGCCCTACGCGTTAGGCCAACGGTCCAACGCCTGGCTCAAGCTCAAGCTCGAGCGCCGGCAGGAATTCGTCGTGGGCGGATACACCGAGCCCCGCAAGTCGCGCCAGTACATCGGCGCGCTCCTCGTGGGCTATTACGACGGCGACCGCCTCGTGTACGCCGGCCACGTGGGCGGCGGGTTCGACCACGAATCGCTGCGCGAGGTGCACGCGCAGCTCACGAAGTTGGAACGCAAGACGTCGCCGTTCGCCAACCCGCCCAAGCCCAACGAGCCCGCGCACTGGGTGCGGCCGACCCTCGTGGTCGAGGTAAAGTTCAACGAGTGGACCGCCGATGGCTTGCTCCGGCAGCCGGTGTTCCTCGGCACGCGCGATGACAAGGACCCGCGCACGGTGACGCGTGAACCGACGCCGGGTCGCGAGGCGCTGGAGGAAGCGCTTCGTTAGGAAGGAATCAGGAACGCGCAATGGGAAGCGCTCGCTCCGCTCGCTTGGGGAAGCGCTCCGCTTGGGGAATGAGGGAAGCGGCGGGCTACGCACGCCTTGGGGAACGGAACAACATCAATGGTCTGCGGGAGTAAGTATCCCCCGGCAAAGCCGGGGGCTTTAGGACTGGAACCGCCCAAGGCGGTAGATGGGGTCGCTGACGCGGCCCCAGAGATTCGGACCGCCTAAAGGCGGTCATCTCCAGAGGTTGAGTTGATCTAACCTCTGATCCTCCTTCTCCTGGTTGCGGATGTAAGCCCGTATCGCCTGCTCATCTCGGCCGACCGTGTTGACGAAGTACCCTCTGGCCCAGAAGTGCTGTCCCACAAAGTTGCGCTTCCTTTCCCCGTAGACACGCGCGAGGTGGATTGCGCTCTTGCCCTTGATGAACCCGACCACCTGCGAAACCGCATACTTCGGTGGGATCAAGATCAGCATGTGCACGTGATCCAGCATCAAGTGCCCCTCCAGGATCTTCGACTCCCTCTGCTCCGCTAACCTGCGGAACACCTCGCCGAGATGCCGCCGCAGCTCCAAATACAGCGTCTTCCTTCGACACTTCGGGATGAAGACGACGTGATATTTGCAGTCCCACGTTGTGTGGCTTAAGGCTTGGTACTCGTCCATCGGTGGAGGTCCTTCCGTGTGCGTGGCTGCTCACGGTTGGAAATCCGCTGATGGACTGTCGGATTCGTCAAACTCCTACTGCCTCCCCGGCAGAGCCGGGGGGTCTCCTGCTGACGCTAGAGCGAGCTGACCAGCAAGCATCGAGTCTCTCTAGGCGCCTGCCGGCTCGGCTGCGGCGGGATGATCGGCCGGCTTGTCGAGATCGGCGTGCCAGGCGTCGTAGCCGTAGAGCCAGGCGGTGTCCGAGCTGCCCTCCCGCATCCAGGTGTTGGCGCTGGAGATGGCCTGGACTACCGACGTGCGCGCTTTGCGATGCGCCTCGTAGCGGCGGAACGCGCCTGCGATATCCGCGGTGCCGGCGCCGGTCCCGCCCCCGATCTCCGCCAGGCAACGGGCGAGAACGGCGGCGTCCTCGATCGAGGT
>DATEKK010000098.1:0-1508 GCA_035277485.1 Gemmatimonadaceae bacterium | reverse complement strand
GGATCAGCGCGCACGCATCCGGATGACCCGCAGTACATCGCTGCGCAGGAATGCGCGCGCATTCTGGCCGAGGCGGGATATGCGATCATCACCGGCGCGGGACCCGGCATCATGGAAGCGGCCAACAAGGGCGCGCGATTGGGTCACGGCAAATCGATCGGCTGCAACATCGAACTGCCGTTCGAGCAGGGCGCGAACCCGTACGTCGATACGCTCGTGAACTTCCGCTACTTCTTCGTGCGGAAGACGATGTTCATCAAGTACTCGTCCGCGTTCATCATTTTCCCGGGTGGGTTCGGCACGTTAGACGAGTTGTTCGAGGCGTTGACGCTCATTCAGACGGGCAAGATCTATCACTTCCCGGTGGTGATGTTCGGCCGGCACTATTGGGCGGGGCTGATTCGCTGGCTGCACGCGCGGGTGTTGCAAGAGCGCAAGATCTCGCCCGGCGATCTGGAGTTGATGCTGTTGACGGACGATCCGGCGGAAGCGGCGAAGGCGGTGATCGATGCATACGAAGCGCGGTTGGCTGTCACGGAAGCGAGCGCCCGGGGGGCGCGCCGCGACTCACGTTAAGCGTTAGGCGGCTGGCGATGGCGAAATCGAAAAAGGGACGGACGCGCCGCGGGCCAACGGCGGCGGCGCCCAAGGCGGCGCAGAAGCGAGAGGCCGAGGAGCGGGAGCGCACGCGCACGGCGCATGTCGCGCGCGAGGCGAGCCGGTTTCTGCGCGGGCAGCGCATCGATCCGCGGCGCATCGACGGCACGGAGAGCGTGTCGCAGTTGATCGACGACACGTTCCTCGCCTACAACGCCGGCCGGCTGCGCGAGGCGGCGCGACTCTTCACCGAGAAGATGCTCGAGCGCGACGTGACGGTCGGCCTCACGCTCACCGGCGCGCTCACGCCGGCCGGGTTAGGCCTGGCGGCGCTCATCCCGCTCATCGAAGCGGGATTCGTGGATTGGATCATCTCCACCGGCGCCAACCTGTATCACGACACGCACTATGGGTTGGGCCTGTCGATGCACCGCGGGAACGCGCAGGAGAGCGACGTGGTGCTGCGCGAGGAGGGCGTGGTGCGCATCTACGACATCTTCTTCGACTACGATGTGCTGCTGTCGACGGACGCGTTTTTCCGCCAGATCATGCGGAGCCCGGAGTTTCAGCGTCCGATGTCGAGCGCGGAGTTCCACTGGCTGTGCGGGCGGTACGTGCGCGAACGCGAGGATGCGTTAGGCATTGGCCAGCGGTCGCTCCTGTCTGCGGCCTACGCGTCGGCGGTGCCGATTTTCACGTCGTCGCCGGGCGACTCCTCGATCGGGATGAACGTGGCCGCGCTTGCGCTCGAGGGCAACGCGCTGGTCATTGATCCGAATCTCGACGTGAACGAGACGGCATCGATCGTGCTGGCCGCCAAGCGCGGCGGCGGCAAGAGCGCGGTGATGATCATGGGCGGCGGCAGCCCCAAGAACTTCATGCTGCAAACGGAGCCGCAGATCCAGGAAGTG
>DATEKK010000097.1:0-2819 GCA_035277485.1 Gemmatimonadaceae bacterium | reverse complement strand
CGGCGCATCGCGCGGTAACGTGAAAGACATCTGCCCAACGCTGGAAGGCGGCAAGAGTCCGGCGTCACCAGTCGCGTATTCGCCGCGGACGCACCTGTTCTATGTCTCCACGAGCAACATGTGCATGGACTATCAGGCCGTGCCCGCCGCGCACATTCGCGGCACGCCGTACATCGGCGCCAACTCGCCGTACTATCCCGGCGCGGGCGGATACATGGGCGCGTTCGAAGCGTGGGACGCGTCCGTTGGGCGAAAGGTGTGGGAGATCAAGGAACGCTGGCCCGTGTGGAGCGGGGTCGTTGCGACCGCGGGCGACATCGTGTTTTACGGCACGCTCGACGGGTGGCTCCGCGCGGCAGACGCCCGGAGCGGCAAGGTTCTCTGGAGCTTCAAAGTGGGCTCGGGTGTCGTCGGGAATCCGATTACCTACCGCGGGCCTGACGGCAAGCAGTACGTGGCCGTGTACGCGGGGATCGGCGGCGACTGGTTCCTGCTGGCGGGAGACGTCCGGTCGGATGATCCGGCCGATGTTCGCCCGCCGGCCGATTTCGCAAAAGATCTGGCGAGGCACACGAGCCAGGGCGGAATGGTGTGGATCTTCGCGCTCTGAAACTCTCCGTTAGGCGCACGACAGGAGAAGACCATGACGCAGATGACGGCACGGCGGATCTCGCTCGCGGCGATCCTCCTTGTTCTCGCGGCCGCGTGCCGACGCACCAACGTCGGTGCGCCAGGGCAAGCCGAAGCGGCGCTCGCGATCACGTATCCCTCGCACCTGGCAGCGGGTGGCGCCGCGCCGCATGGGGCGACGCTCACCAATCCGTACGCCGGCGATACCGCTGCGGCGACCGCGGGCGCCGCGCTCTTCACGGCGATGAACTGCGATGGTTGCCACGGCGGCGGAGCGACGGGGTGGGTCGGACCCAGTCTCGCCGACGGGCGCTGGCGATACGGCGGCACCGCCGGCGAGATCTTCTCCTCGATCTACTACGGCCGTCGCGAAGGAATGCCGGCGTTCGGCGGCATCATGCCGGCCGCGAGCATCTGGAAGATCGTCGCGTACCTGCAATCGCTGAAGCCGCCTAACGACGTGTCAACGGAATCGTGGAAGTAAGGCGGGCGCCGTCCCAACGACTTACTTCCGGCGCCTCTCGACGATCTTTGCGAGCGCGATCGCGTTGTCCTCCGTTCCCTTTTCGCTGAGGACACTCACTCCGAATCCTCCCTTGGCGTCCTCAACTGTCACGATCCAGCCGCCCGTCAAACTCGGCGCTTTTATCGACACCGCCTTGGTGCCGATGCCGGAAAGATCTTTCCCCCCGGAGCTTTCCCACGTTTGAACGGTAATCGATGCGTGCCGCGCGTCCGTCAACGTGACGATGACGCGCCCATTGTCGCTGTTCGTCCATGTGCATCTGCCGAGCACCCCGGGAATCGGCTTGCCCGGCGTTCCGGCGCCGACTTTCCACGAAATCGTTTTCGCGATGTCATCCGGGCTGAGCGCTGCGCACGCGTCATCCGCGTGGGACGCCGCGGCTACCTGGCGTGGGCTCGGTCCAGCGAGTACGACGACAGACAGCAACGATGCGATGACATGCCGCATACGGCCTCCGTGTCAATGTGACGGTGTCGCGATTCCGTTAGGCAGGCACCTACGCTCAGGTTGGAAACGGACAAAGCATGGGCAAAACGGACAATGCACGGATCGCTCCGACGCCGCCGGTGAAAATCGCGCATGGCAGCGACCTCTTCGTTGGTTACAAGAAAAACAGGAAGGCTGAGGATAATTTCCGCGCCAACGAAGCTCGCTGTCCAGCCGAGCAACCCGTGCGTTGCCCGTTGTGCCCGTGCTTTGTCCGTTTCAAACTGAGCGTAGATGCCAGTACCGTTATGAGCCTCGCCACTCCCGAGCCGCGTCTAGCAGTCCGGCGAACAGCCGCCGCATGTGCCAATCCGCGTGCGTGAGGTCCTCGGGATGCCACTGCACACCGAACAGAAACGCATCGTCGGCCGACTCGAGCCCTTCCACGAGCCCATCCGGAGAATGCGCGGTGGCGACCAACGATGGCGGTACCGACTTGATGCCCTGATGGTGCATGCTGTTCACCATCGCGCCCTGCTCTTCGAGCAGCGCCGCCAACCGCGACGCGGGCGATACAACCACCTCATGCACCAACTGGTCACGCGGATTCGTCCCAGCATGCGGGAAGTAGTCGTGCTTGATTGCGCCCGGCATCTCCGCGGAGACGTCCTGGTACAACGTCCCGCCCGCCGCTACGTTGATGAGCTGCACGCCGCGGCAGATGCCTAACACCGGTTTCGCGTCGTCCATCGCCCACCGCGTGAGCATCACCTCGGCGCGGTCGCGATCGATGTCGGTGCGCCCGCATCCTTCCAAGCGACTCGCGCCATAGGTGCGCGGATCGATGTCCACCCCGCCCGGCAGCAGCAGCCCGTCCAACTGCTCGTAGATCCGCCGCATCGTGTCCTGATCATCGGGCATGAGCGGGATGATCCACGGCACCCCTCCCGACTCGGCCATGGCCTGCACGTACCGCTGGCTCATCACCCAGCAGCGTGGCAGCTCGTCGCGAATGGCTTCGAGGGTCTGCGTCGTGATTCCGATTATCGGGCGGGCAGCGGGCAACGACATAGCTCCGTGGGGAAGCGTTTCGCTATTCCTTCTCTGCTAACAATCTACCCCTTCAGCCGTCTCTTTCACCAACTGGTCGACCACGTCCTTCAAATCGCCGGTGCGCTTGAACGTCGCGAGCTGGCGATCGGCGCTCGTGCCGTTGGCGAGAATCGTGTACGCGTAT
>DATEKK010000096.1:0-4413 GCA_035277485.1 Gemmatimonadaceae bacterium | reverse complement strand
CGATGTGGTTCGGCCGGGTGAGCGTCCCGGTGAACTGGCCGGTGATCCCTCCCCCGTTCTCGAACTGGAAGATGAGGGACACGAGCGGCGGACTCGCCGCGGTGGGCGGGCTGAAACTCCCGCTGATGTCCACCGGCATCGGCACATCCACGCCCATGGCCGTCCCGGTGCCCGCGATGGCCTCGTCGTGTTGCGACAGATTCATGGTCTGCGGCGACACGATCGATGCCGTGTCGAGCGACCACACGCCGGCAACAGATGGTTCAACAGGCGACGTGCTGGATTGCGAGCAGCCGAGCACGGCGCCGAGCACAAACACGCACGCGAGTAAACGCACGCAGGACCTCCGTACGAATGGCATACTCACGGTACACCATCCCGCGCACGCGAGGTCCACCGCCCGCAGCTCACGGATCGGCAGCGGGCTCAGCCAGCGCCGTCACGCGGCTCCATTGAGCCAGCTGCACGTGCTCGGCCGCCACAAGAGTCGGCGCGATGCCTAAGCGCCTAACGGCGGCCGCCACTTCGTCGACGTACTGCGTCGGCGCGTCGAGGTCCTGCACGAAATCGCTCGCCCATAAGAACTTCGACGGCCGAACGAATGCCGCCAGCGCCACCTCGCTGGCGACACCGTCGATCGGAAACACCACGATGTCGCCGCCGGCAAGCGACAAGGAATCGCCAACGGCGCGGAACCGAAACGGCGAGTGTGCGCGCCGACGCTCCAGGAGATCGGGTGCGAGCGTCCAGCGGCGATTCACCACGCGCTCGAGAAAGCTCCGCGCCGCGCGATGCCCAACCACCGTCGCGCCCCGTGCGACCCAAGCGCGCACGCCGGCCACGTGCGGCCACGCGAGATCGGTCACGACCAGCACCACTGGATGATGACCCGGGAACAGCGTCGCGATCCACATCGAGTCCTGGCGAACGCGCTCATCGCCTTGTGTCGCGTCGAACACGAACACGGTATCGCGCTCCAGCGCCACCACCTCGCCGTATCCGCGGTTGCGGAGCACGAACACGTGGTCGCTCACCCGCGTGGTGTCGGGCCGGACCGGCGCGAGAAACGCGGCGATGGCCGGCGTCATCGCCGAATCGCGCGCGGGGAGCGCCAAGCGCGGCGCGCTGTCGCGCGGCGCCATGCGCCTCACGCCGAACACCCGCGCGATCTCCGTCTCGCCGTCCTCCATGCGAAACGCGGCGCCCGGCAGATGGACAGCGCCCACACGCTCCCACGTCGACCACACGTACTCGACGTGCACCTGGCCCCACAAATAGTGCGGCTCCACGCGATCGAGCTTGACGGGATATCCCGACTTTGGATCCAGATAGAGCTGCTCGGGACCGTGCACGCCGCGGCGCGTGAGAACCAGGCGCGGATAGTCGCGATACGTGCACTGTTTCGTCGCGTGCACGTCGGGCGCGGCCAACCAGTCCGTTAGGACGGCCCATACATCGAGCGGCCGCGTCTCGTACATCGCACCATGCACGACCTCGCTCGGAACGAGCGCTGTATCGCGCACGACATACGACGCGCGCGCGTCGCCGATCGTCGTCAGGCTGTACTCGTAGCCGCCGATCGTCGAATGCGACGCGATGCGTTCGACGCCGGACGCCGGATCGAGCCACTCGTCGAGCGTCGCGACCTCGGCCATGTACGGGGGATACATGCGATCCGATTCGAACGCGTGCTGCCGGACATCATAGCCCTGCACCTCGAGCGCGCCGCGACGGGCCGTGTCGAGGCCGGTGCGCGCCCCGGCACGCTCGAGCAGAGCGTGTGCATCCAGTCCGGACACCGGGCGGCACGAGCCGGTGTCGGCTAACGCGGCAACGAGTGCCGTGATCACAAGAAGCGGTGTCATGCCGGTAATTCGCGATGCCCGATCCCGCTGGGGCAACCGCGCTGTCGCCGGCGGTGTGATCGGCGTCGTGAACGGTTGGTCGCGCGGCGTTCACTTGCACCGAGCGCCGGTCCAACCGATCATGGTCGGTATGACACGCGATCTCTTGGGCGCCAGCAGATCCGACCACGAGAGACCGTGGATCGCCGCATGGAAGATCGCCGCCGTGTGGATGATTCCCGCGCTTCTCTCCACCGTGGAGACGGTGATCTTCGCCGCGCAAAGCGGACATCCGATCGCGGTGTGGCGCGCGTTCATCGGCGAAGCCCCGCAATGGTTCGGTTGGGCGCTCCTAACGCCGGCCATCCTTTCGTTAGCCGAGCATTTTCCGTTGCGACGGCCGCTCCGCGCTTCAGCCGTGGCGGTGCACGCCGCGGCAAGTCTCATCGCGGGCCTGCTCCTCGCGTTCGCGGACGCCCTCGTCAATGCCTGGGTTCGCCCGTCGAGCGGCGGATTGCTCGCGACGACCCGCGGCTGGTTCCTCGGCGGCCTCCCGGCGACGACACTGGTGTATTTCGCCATCGTGATCGCCGGCTACGCCTGGCGCAGCACCGCGCGCCTGCGGGAACGCGAACGCGAAGCCGCCGCTCTCGAAGCCGAGCTCCGCCGGGCTCAGTTAGGCGCGCTGCGCATGCAGCTCCAGCCGCACTTTCTGTTCAACAGCCTGAACGCGGTGATGGCGCTCGTGCGCGATCAGGACACCGGGCGCGCACTGGCCGCGCTCGCGCTGCTGGGCGACGTGCTCCGCGCGACCGTGAACGCGGGCGATGCGAACGAGGCGACGCTCGAATCGGAGCTCGACTTCGTGCGCCAGTATCTGCGCATCGAGCAGATACGCTTTGGCGATCGGTTGGCCGTGGCGTTCGATACGGACGGCGCACCACCGGATGCGCTGGTCCCCGTGTTCATCTTGCAGCCGTTCGTCGAGAACGCGCTCAAGCACGGCGTGTTGCACGGACGCGAGCGGAACGCGATCATCATCGGCGCCGGCGTGGACGGCGGGTCGCTCGTGTTGTCGGTGCGCGACGACGGGCGCGGCCTGCAACCGTTAGGCAACGGCGCCGGCGTCGGCATCGCCAATGCGCGCCGGCGGCTCGAGCACCTCTACGGCCCGCGCGCGACACTCGACGTCGGGCCGGGCGTAGCCGGCCGCGGCGTACACGTCACGATTGCGATTCCGCTCGCGCGCGCGCACGATCGCTCGCCGACGCCGGTGCCCGCATCGTGATTCGCGCGCTCATCGCCGACGACGAGGAGCTGTCGCGCCGCGCGCTGCGCCAGTTGTTGGCGCGTCACGGCGACGTTCAGATCGTGGCCGAGTGCCGCGATGGCGAAGAGACGCGCGCCGCGATGGCCGCGCTGCGTCCTGACGTGGCGCTGCTCGATGTCCGCATGCCGCTCGGCACGGGCCTCGAGATTGCGCGCGGTCGCGCGGACGGCAACGGGACCATCATCGTGTTCGTGACCGCGTTCGATCAATTCGCGCTGCCGGCCTTCGACGTCGAGGCGGCGGACTATCTCACCAAGCCGCTGAGCGAGCCGCGATTCGATGCCATGCTCGACCGTGTGCGGCGCCGGCTTGCCGTTAGGCAAACGGCGGAGCATGCGGCTGCGCCAACTCCCTCCCTGCTGGTCGCGCGGGTGGGGAGCACCGACATCGTCATTCCGCTCGAAACCGTCGAGTACATCGAGGCGGACGACGTCTACGCCGCCGTCGTGGCGAACGGCAAGCGGCAGCTCGTGCGCACGTCGCTCGACGCGCTCGAGCAGTCGCTCGATGCGTCGGTGTTCGCGCGCATTCATCGGTCGTACATTGTGCGGATTGACCGCGTGTCCGCGCTCAGGCGCCGCCGTGCCGGCGCCGAGCTCGTGCTGGCAAGCGGCGCGGTGTTACCGGTGAGCAGGCGGCGCCGCCCCGCCGTGGCGCGCCTCTTCGCCGGCCGTTAGGCGGACGCTCGGGCGACACCCTCGATCTCGAGCTCCGGCACGATCGTCCGGAGAAACTCGCGCGTGCCGTCGGGTCCCGATACCACGAGGCTCACCGTCTCGGCGCCGGCCGGGATCTCGATGACAAAGTCGAGGAACGGACAGCACCGGCGCTCGCGCTCGATGACGCTCGCGATCCGCCGGCCGAGCCCGTCGGCGGCATCGAACGTTAGGCGAACGCCCGATGGCGCGGCCGTGACGGCGCGCGCATCCCGAATCAATCCGGGCAGCAGCTCCGTTGCGGCGCACCGCAGCTCCTCGGCCGACAGACGGCAGGCAATGGGCATCGGGTCCATGCCGTAACTTAATCGCCGAGTTTTTGGCCAGCGCCTCCAAGGGAAGGGGATGCGCTCGCTGTCGCTCGCTTGGGGAAGCGCTGCGCTTGGGGAAGTAGGGAAGCGGCGGGCTACGCACGCCTTGGGGTAAGGAAGGACATCAGTAGTCCGTGGATGGAGAGTCCCGAATGCCTGAACGCCAGGCGGTACCCATTCCCCAGGGATATTGATGTTGTTCCTCACCCTAA
>DATEKK010000095.1:0-78006 GCA_035277485.1 Gemmatimonadaceae bacterium | reverse complement strand
GATGGCCGCGCGCGCGACGACCGCGACGGCGAGAAAGGCGACCGCGTACACCGCCAGGGCGCGCACGAGCATCGTGCGGCCGCCTAACAGAATCGCCGGCATCGCGGCCTGCGGCGCGGATGGCGACGCCACGGCGTCGAGTCGCTGCAAGAGCTCGGTGGCACTCGCGGGACGCGAGGCCGGATCTTTCGCCAGGCATTGCATGACGAGCGCCGCGAGCGTCGCGGGACAGTCGGACCGTAGCTCGCCGATGGGCTTGGGCGTCTCGCCCATGTGCGCGACCAGCAGCTTGTGCGGCGGCAGGCCGGGGAAGGGCGGCTGCCCCGCGAGCAGCTCGTACGCCATGCACCCGAACGCGTAGATGTCCGCGCGGTGATCGGTGCTCGGATCGCCCGCTGCCTGCTCCGGCGCCATGTAGGTCGGCGTGCCCACCGCGGTGCCGAGCTGCGTGAGCGTGGCGCCTAACGCACCGTCGGCCGCGGCTGCGATGGCCTTCGCGATCCCGAAGTCGGTGACGACCGCGGTGTGGCCGGACAACAGCACGTTGTCCGGTTTGATGTCGCGGTGCACGACGCCGTGGTCGTGCGCGTAGGCGAGCGCGCGCGACACATCGCGCAGAATGCTCACGGCTTCGCCGATCGCCAGCGGTCCGCGTCCGAGTCGCGCCCGCAGACTCTCGCCTTCGACGTACGGCATCGTGTAGTAGGGCAGGCCTTCCACCGTGCCCGTCGTGAGCACCGGGACGATGTTCGCCTGTTGGAGCGACGCCGCGACGCGGATCTCGCGCTCGAAGCGCGTTGCCGACAGAGCCGCGGCGAGTTCGGGCGAGAGCAGCTTCACCACCACCGTGCGTCCAAGGCTGTGCTCGTGCGCGACGAATACCTTGGACATGCCGCCGCCGCCGAGCTCGCGCTCGAGGGTGTAGCTGCCGGACAGTGATTGTTGGACGCGAGACTGGAGATCAGTCATGACGCCTGGGTCGGGACGGAGGTCGGCGGAAGGCCGCTCTAATGTACCGGCCCCGCACACCGTTCGCCAACAGATCCGCGGGTGGCGACCGCGAGCCCGACTGGCCCACCAGCGCAAGCGCCGTGGCGTGTGGCGCGACCGCATCGCGGCGTGCGCCAGGCGCACCGCTCAAGTCTTGCCTAACGTAACGTCAAGCCGCTGTGAGCGGCTGATGGAAATAGTAGCAGAGCCCGTCGGGCGCGACGACGAAGAACACCTGGAATCGTATTCCGTCCTGCTCATCGACTCGCCAGTTGCCAATGTTCACGCCGCGGCTCTCCAACTCCGATCGTGCGGCGTGGATGTCGCTCACGCGGATACCAGCGCCTTCCTGCGAGCTGTCGCCGCCGTTGACGGAAAAGCCGATGCGTACGCGGTCGCGCTGCATGACGACCGTTGGCGTCGGCCCTGCCTTGCGCTCAACTTCCACCATGGCGAAGTGACGCCCGTACCAGTCCGCGGCCGCATCCAGATCAGCGACCGGCAGCGACATGAGGTCTTCGCCGTATGGGAAGGCCGATTCGAAAACGGCTTTCGCTTCCACGGCGCTCGCGCTCAATCGGGTCGAGGGAAGAACAGCTCGTTACCGTCCGGGTCGTCGACCTCGATCGTGTCATAGCCCCACCACGTCTCCTTGGTCGGCACGGAGCGCTCCGCGAACTCGCGGCGGAGATCTGCGTGTCCCTCGGCCGTCAGCTCGATGAAGAGGCGGCTTCGGTCGCGGCGCGTTGCGTCTTCGCAGAGGATGATTTCGCACTCGCCGTGATTGACCTGGCACACCGTTCCCGCGCCGTCTCCTTCGTGCCATCCTTTCTCGAAGCCGAGCATATCGACGTAGAAGCGCGCTGCGCGCTTGATGTCGGCGACGAAGAAAACGGGACGCGTGTACCACCGGCGAACGGTCTGGGTTCTCGACGTGTTCTCCATCGTCACCTCGATACTTGCCTAACGAAGGGCTCGCTCGTGGAACGCCTGAGAGCCTTATCGACATCTGTGGTTATTCTCAGCCTCGTATCATCCATAGCCGGCGTCAAGGCGTACGAGCCCCAGGACAGTGCGGCCTGATGATCTCTCCAGCCGAAAAGAGCAGCGCGGGCGCCGGAGCCTAGACCGATTTGGACAGATTTTGCCCAGGTGCTAAATTGCAGGCGTTGGTAAGTCGTTGTCTCTCTTAGCGAGACCCGGTAGCTCAGTTGGTAGAGCAACGGACTTTTAATCCGTAGGTCGCGGGTTCGATCCCCGCCCGGGTCATTGCGGCAAAGTCGGCGCGAACCGGTCGTAGACCTCCTGTGTCACGTTCTGCAATGCCGAACGGCCCGGTCTACCACCCGGCGACACCACGGATTTGTCGCTGCAAGCTCATGCCGACCACGAGGCCAAATTCGCCTCGGCGAGCGTTGGATGGATACGCGATGAGATAGTCTCGCACGCGGAAGATGACGACGGGCGGCGGTCCGACACGCCACCCGAGCAATTCCCGATTGAGAATCTGTGCGACGTCGCGACAGGTCGCTTCGTCCTCGATCTGAACAATGCTGTCCGCCGGCGTCAGCTTGGGGGCACCACCCAAGACCTTCCGCCAAGTATCACCCATATCGGTGGTGTCGCTCAGAATCTGTCGAAGCCAGCCGCGACTCGTTTCCGTCCATGGACCTCCGAGGTCGCCGCTCGCACGCCCGGTTGCTCGCAGGCACCAGCGCGTTGGCGGTGGCGGTGCGGTACCCACGAAGTCGGACGGCGGCGGCCCGACGGACGGCCCACCGCCGTACCGAACGCTGTCACGCCAAGGTGGAACAGGGACGGCACTCGAATCACCACCGTGTTGAGCAACCGCCTGCGGTCCAACAATGAGAAGGCTGACTACGACGAGCGCGTATCGCTTGGTTGACCGCATGCAGATCGCCCTCCAGTCTGGCCCATTATCGTAGCATGGAATTGGAGACCGTTAGGAACCCTTGCTCTTTTCGTCCCAGCATCGGCCGTACTTGGTGGGACTGTCTCCAAAAACTCGGCCACAAGCTCATCCAACGTTAGTAATCCGCGGACTGCGTCTCTAAGAATGTTCGTTAGGCAGCTGGTGGCGCGATCGCTGCGCTCATTGGCGTGCCGCAGTGAGGGCAGACTTTCCCGGCCGTTACGACCGCGCCCCGCGCCGTGCCTTGGCTGGCGATGTCCGCCCGACAAACGAGACAGAGAAAGCGCGGGTCGGCATCGCGATTCTTGGCTGGCACATAGCGGTAGCCCCCGTCGCCGAGATCGGCCCACCAGATGTCGGCCGCGGCGTCGTACCGCGCGGTGGCATCTGCCTCCAGGTCCGCGGCTTCATCGCTCGCATCCCAGATCGTCAAACGCAAGCCTTCGGTGAGTCGTAGCCCGGCGTTCGAAAGATCGTGCACACTTCCCATCGTATCTAGCGCGACGGCGAGGCACCCGTTCGCCACGGCGGGTCGGTCGATCCCGTTGAAGTCTGCGTAGATCCGTGTGTCCGCCATCTCTGCCTTCCTCGAGTTGCCTAAAAGCCTAACGCCTGCCGGGCTGAGTCGATAGGCCGAGGCATACACGATTCGGTGGTCTCTCAGTCTGCTCTCGGGCGCCGCTCCTCGAGGGGCATGACTCGCTCGCCGTTCCGAAGCGCGGCCATACGCGCGCGCTCCCTGCGCAATTTCGACTGTGGGCATTGACGCCGACACCAGGATGACGTCTACTCGTACGGTCGACTGCAATGCCACGCGGCCCATCCCCCGGAGCGTCACAATGAAATCGAACCTCCTCCTCGTCGTGACGTCGCTCCTCTCGATCCTGTTGATAACCGTGCATATTTCGCAGGACATCGTGCTTGGGTTCGCGGGAGGAGGTCTCGTGAATCTCATTGCGATCGGCATCCTCGCGGTCTATTTGTGCGGGGCACTACTATGGAGCGATCGCCGCCGGGGGTTGATCATTCTCCTCCTCGGTTCGCTCTTGGCAGTGGCGATGCCGGTCCTCCACATGACCGGCGCCGGCGTCGGCGTCAAACGGACGGCCGGAGCCTACTTCTTCGTCTGGACACTCTATGTACTTGGAGTGACCGGAACGTTTGGCATCATCCTTTCGGCGCGAGCGCTTTGGAGCGCGCGAGCGGCTCGGACCCCACCAGACCAGCGAGCCATTTCGTAGGCCGCGGGTTCTCTCCGTTAGGCGATTCAACTCTGGCCGCCAGTTTGGACTCGCCAGCGACAATCTCGATCCAACGCGACACCCGCGTCGCCGATTCGGCCAAAACGTAAGTCGTGATGGTGCGCCGCCGCTCGAGGCGCCTGACGCCACGCCGGCTCCGGGCCCTCGAGCACGCGCCGCCTCCCGCGCATCCCCCTTGCGCTTCGCGGTCAGCTATCGCATCCTAGCGGACAGTTACGCTAAGCATCTTTCCCAAGCAAGTTAGAGGTGCGGCGCCCATGGCCCTGCTCAAGGGAACGCTCGATGTCCTCGTGCTCAAGACCCTCTCCTGGGGCCCCATGCACGGCGTCGAGATCACCACCTGGCTCGAGTCGCGCTCCGGCGGACGCATCGACGTCACCGATGCCGCGCTCCTCCAGGCGCTGCACCGCCTCGAGGAACGTGAGCTCCTCGCGGCCGAGTGGGGCATCACCGAGAACGGCCGCCGTGCCCGCTACTACCGCCTGACGGCCGCCGGACGCGCGCGCCTGCGCGCCGAGTCGTCGGAGCTCATCGACCACGTGAAGACGCTCACCGCCATCCTCACCGCCCGGAGCGCCGAGCGATGAGCCGCGGCCGCGAGGCCCACGGCATCCGCGCCGGCGTGCGCCGGCTCTTCAAGCTCCCGCTCTTCACGCGCATGGCCGCCCGCGCCGACGCGGACGCCGAGCTCGATGCCTTCCTCGCCGAGCGCGTCGAACGGCTCATGCGTGCCGGAATGTCGCCCGCCGACGCGCGCGCAGAAGCGTTGCGCCGCCTCGGTTCTCCCGAGAGCGACGTGCGCCGCGAGCTCCGCCGCTCCGCGGAGCGCCGCGAGCGCCATCAATGGATGCGCCAGGGCGCCGACGACCTGCGCGAAGACCTGCGCCTCGCGATGCGCCGCTTCGCCACGAGCCCCGCGTTCACCGCGGCCGCCGTCCTAACGCTGGCGCTTGGCATCGGCGCCAACACGGCCATCTTCAGCGCCGTGCATCGCCTGCTGCTCTCGCCGCTCGACTACCCGAACGGCGACCGCATGGTGATGCCCATGCAGGAGAACGACCGCTTTCGCGGCGACAGTCGCTTTGAGCGCCGGCCGGTCGGCGGTTCGTTGATCGACGCGTGGCAGCAGCGCACGCACACGGTCGAAGAGATCGCGGCCGCGTCCGAGGACATGTTCTCCGTCGACTCCAGCGGCACGGTCGACACGCTCACCAGCGCCGTGATCACGGTCAACTTTCTCCCGATGCTCGGCGTCCAACCGGTCGTTGGGCGCGCGTTCACGGCCCAGGATGTTGTTCCCAAGGGCCCGCCTAACGTGGCGCTGATCAGTGCCGCGCTCTGGCAACACGGCTACGCCGGCCGCCCCGACATCGTCGGTCGCACCGTTTCGCTCGATGGACGCCCGCTCACGATCGTTGGCGTCACACCGGCTGGCCTGAATATCCCCCTATCCGGGAAAACGCCGCCGGATATGTGGGTGCCGGACGACTTGGGCTCCGCGTCCAATGGCGGAAGCGGGAGCCTCGACATGGGCCCCGCGGTCTTCGCCCTGCTGCGCCGCGGAGTCACGTTAGATGCGGCATCCCGCGAGCTGCAGGACATTGCCGCAAGCATGCCGCATGAGGGAGGACTGGGCGGACGCCTGCGCGTGATGCGTGCGCAGGACTTCGTCAATGCGCCCGCGACGCGCTCCCTGCACATTTTGTTCGCGGCCGTCGACGCACTGCTGCTCATCGCGTGCGCCACGGTCGCCAACCTGCTGCTCGCCCGCGCGTGGACGCGCCAGCGCGAGTTCGCCATCCGCGGAGCGTTAGGCGCCGGCCGGCGACGCCTCGCCCGGCAAGTGCTCACCGAGAGCCTGTCGCTCGCGCTGGCGGGGGGAGCGTTAGGCGCCGGAGTGGCATGGCTCGCGCTGCGCATCATCGTCGCGCTCCGACCGCCCGCGCTCGACCGCCTCGCCAACGCGCACATCGAGCCGGCCGTCCTGCTCTGGACACTCGGCGTGTCCGTGCTCACCGGACTCCTGTTCGGATCGGCGCCCGCATTTTTCGCGGGACTCAACCCCGTCGGCGATGTGCTCCGCCGCGAAACGCGCGGCGGTTCGGCGAGCATCGCTTCGCGCCGCGTGCGATCGAGCCTCGTCGTGTTGCAGATCGCCGCGTCGCTCACGCTGCTCGTGGCTTCCGGCCTGCTCGTGCGCTCGTTCGCGGCGCTCCAGCGCATGCCGCTCGGCTTCGAGCCGCGCGGTCTCGACTATGCCGACATCCTGATCGCGGCTACGCGCGAACAAAGGCTCGCGATCCGCGACGAGGTCGTTAGGCATCTGGCCGCGCTCCACGGCGTTCGCGGCGTCGCGATTGGCGTGATGCCGGGGAAGGGATGGGCCGGGGATGGCCTCGAAACCGAGGCGGATCGCGCCGGCCACGTCACGAGCGTGCCGGTACTCGGCACCGTGATGATCACCCCGGACTATTTCCGCGTTGCGGGCATCGCACTCGTCGCGGGGCGCCTGCCGGATTCATCGCCGCCTCCCATACGGCGCGGGTCATGGTCCCCCGAAGTGCTCGTGAACCGCGCGCTCGCCCGCCGCCTCTGGCCGGACGGACACGCGCTCGGCTCCCTGGTTCGTCCGATAGCGTTCCCTGGCCAGCCGTTGGCGCAATGGTCGACCGTCGTCGGCGTCGTCGACGACACACGCATGCCCGGCGAGATCGGCGACGTCGCGGCGCTGCAGGTCTACACGGGCTACCCGTACGCCGGCGAGGTTCCGTTAGTCGTTCGCACCGGCCTGTCGGGCGATGCCGCGGCGCCGATGATCAAACGCGCCATCATGGCGGTCGACCCGCACATCTTCGTCCGACCGATTCTGTCCGGTGACACGTTCCTGCGCGACTCCCTCGCGCCGACGCGATTCGCGACGTCGCTGCTCACCGCATTCGCGGTCGTCGCGCTCGTGCTCGCCGCCCTCGGTCTGTCGGGCGTGATCGCGTACACCGTGAGCCAACGCATGCGCGAGATCGGCATTCGTCTCGCGCTCGGCGCCGACCCACGCACCGTGGTGACGCGCGTCGTCGCCGGCGGTCTGCGGCTGGTAGCGTTAGGCTTAGTCCTCGGCACCGCGGCCGCCGTTGCCGCCACGCGGTGCCTCGCGAGCATGCTCTACGGCGTGGGCGCCGCCGACCCGCTCACCTTCGTGGTCATTGCGGCACTCGTCGCGCTGATCGCGTTGCCGGCGTCGTACCTGCCGGCACGCCGGGCGCTGCGCATCGATCCGGCGCAGACGCTGCGGGCGGACTGACCTCCCTATGGATTCCGGGCCGCTCGGATGCTGTCCGACACCTGCTCGCCGATCTGTTTGCCCCACCGCGCCCCGGCCTCCATCGATTCCTTGGCAATGAGCGGCTGCACGTCGACCAGGCGCTGGCCTAACGGACTCGAGTAGAACTGCACGAGCTGCTCCAGCTCCTGCTGCGTCAGATGCCGCGAGTAAATCGGCACGAGCGAATCGACGAGCTGCGGAATCGACGCATGCGCGCGAGCCGCGATGGCATCCCACATCGCGGCCGGCACGCCGGGGAGACTGCTGCGTTGGGCAGCGATCGTGGCGTCGAACATGCTCGACATGTTGGCCGGCGTCTTCATGAGATCCAGCAAGCGATGGATCGTGGCCACTTTCGCCGAGTCGGCGGGCGCGCTGTCGTGTTGGGCGTGGCACGGCGGGACCGCGAGAGCCGCACCAAAAACGAGCGCGGCCGAGAGACTCCGAACGAGCGACATGGGTGGCCTCGAAACAGGGAAGGGAGCTGCGCCTAACGTCGGATGGCTGACCGGCTGCATGGTAGACGACGCGCGGACCCCGAACGCGCAACGCGGCAGGCCGCCGAGTCCGGCGGGCCCTTGACGCACCAGCCGGAACCCCGCATCTTGCCGTTCACCTCAGAACTCACGGGGAACGTACTGTGGCTATGGACGACGGCCTCCCGCTGCTCAAGGGCACCCTCGACCTCCTCATCCTCAAGACCCTGAGCTGGGGACCCATGCATGGGTACGCCATCGCCACGTGGCTCGAGAACCAGTCCGACGGCGCGCTCGGCGTCGACGACAGCGCGCTCTACCAAGCGCTCCAGCGGATGGAAGGCCGCGGCTGGCTCAACGCCGAGTGGGGCACTACCGAGCACAACCGCCGCGCGCGCTACTACAAGCTCACGGCCGCCGGGCGTCGGCGGCTCCGCGACGAATCGGCGGTGTGGATGCGCTATACGAAGTCCGTGACCACGATTCTCTCGCTGGCGAACCGCACGGCCTGATGCGCGGCGCACGAGGGTACCGCCGCCTCCTCGACGTCCGACTCGGCGGAGCCCGCCGGAGCGCCGACGAGATGGATCTCGAGATCGAGAGCCACATCGCGATGCGCGTCGCCGATCTCGTTCGGGAGGGGATGACGCCCGAGGAGGCGCGCGCGGCGGCGCTCGCGCGATTCGGCGACTTCGACACCGCGCGCGCCCGGCTGCACGCCGCGGCCAGCCAGCGCGACAAAGCGCTACGCCATCGCGACCGCCTTGGCGCGCTCGCCGCCGATCTCCGCTATGCGGCTCGGCAGGCGCGGCGCACGCCGGGGTTCGTCCTCGCCGTGGTGATCACGCTGGCGTTAGGCATCGGCGCGAACGCCGCGATGTTCTCCATCGTCGATCGCCTGCTGTTTCGCGCGCCCCCCATGCTGCGCGATGCGTCGCTCACGCACCGGATCTACCTGGCCGACACCTATCGCGGCCAGACACACAATACCGAATACGTGCCGTACGCCCAGTATGTCGATCTCACCAGGTCGACCACGGCGTTCAGCCGGCTCGCAATGGTGAACGAAATCGGGCTGGCAGTCGGCACCGGCGCAGAGACGCGGGACATGCAGGTCGGCGTCGCGAGCGCGAGTTTCTTCGGCTTCTTCGACGCGCCGCCCGTTCTTGGCCGCTACTACTCGCCGGCGGAAGACCGCCCGCCTAACGGAACGCCGGTCGCCGTGCTCTCCTATGGCTTGTGGCAGTCGCGGTACGGCGGCGCGCGTGAGGTACTGGGCACGCCGATCCAGATCGGCGCCACCTCCTACACCATCATCGGCGTCGCGCCCCGCGGATTCGCGGGGCTCTGGCCCGGCGACCCGCCCGTCGCGTTCGTCCCGCTCGCGGCGTACGCCCCCGAAATCAGCGCCGGCATGCTCGGGCGAAGCGATCGATGGTGGACTACCTATAATTTCACGTGGGCGAAGATGATCGCCGAACGGAAACCGGGTGTGAGTGTCGCCGCGGCCACCGCCGATCTCACCCGGGCCTACGTGCGCAGCTATCAGACAATGGCGGCCACGTTTCCGGGTGTGCAGCCGATCGCCGTCGACCAGCCGCGCGGCATCGTCGCCTCGATCGTGAGCGAGCGCGGGCCTAACGAGTCGAGCACGGCGAAGGTGGCCACGTGGATCACCGGCGTCGCCGTCGTCGTGTGGCTCGTTGCCTGCGCCAACGTGGCCAACCTGCTCCTCGCGCGTGCGCTCCGCCGCCGGCGCGAGATCGCCGTGCGCCTCGCGCTCGGCGTGAGCCGGGCGCGACTGGCGTCGCAGCTCGTCACCGAAAGCGTCGTGTTTGCGTTAGGCGGCGGCGTGATCGGCGTGGCGATCGCCCAGTGGGGCGGCGCCCTGCTGCGGGCCCAGTTTCTCGCCGGCAGCGCCCGGCCCGCGGTGGCGACCGACGGGCGCACGCTGCTGTACGCCGGCGCCGCCGCGCTGCTCGCCGGCCTCCTCGCTGGTCTCGCCCCGATGCTGCAAACGCGCCGCGTCGATCTCGCGGACCACCTCAAGGCGGGCGTGCGAGAGGGCACCTACCAGCGGTCGCGGTTGCGGGTTGCCTTGCTCGTCTTCCAGGGCGCGCTCTCAGTCGTACTGCTCGTGGGCGCCGGATTATTCGTGCGCAGCCTCCGCCGGGTGAACGACCTGCCGCTCGGCTTCGACGCGGCGCACGTGGTGGCCGTGGAGCTCGGGATGCGCGGCGTGTCGCTCGACAGCGCGCAGAAGATCGCGCTCCGGGAGCAGCTGCTCGACGCGGCGGCGTCGATGCCGGAGGTGACGAGCGCCACGCGGCAGCTCGCGGTTCCGTTCTCGAGCCACTGGGCGCTGCGCCTGTACGTGTCGGGCATCGACTCGGTCGCACAGTTAGGCCAGTTCGGGATGAACGCCGTGTCGGCCGGCTACTTCAAGACCATGGGCACTCGAATCATCGCCGGCCGCGCCCTGAGCGTGGCAGATCGCGACGGCGCGCCGCGAGCGATGGTCGTGAGCCAATCCATGGCACGGACGCTGTGGCCGGGTCGCAACCCGATCGGCCAGTGCGTCAAGATCCAAGCCGACACGGTGCCGTGCACGTACGTGGTCGGTGTCGCCGAGGACATCAAAGAGCGCGAACTCGACAACGACCCCGGTCTGTTCTATTACCTCTCGGCCGCCCAATTCCAGCCCGACGTCGGCGGCTTGTTCGTCCGGACGCGCGGCCCCGCCAAGGACGCACAAGAGTCGATTCGCCGGCGCCTGCAGCGCGTGATGCCGGGAGAGTCCTACGTGGTGGTCGGGCCCCTGAGCGATGCGTTAGGCGAACAGACGCGCTCGTGGCGTCTCGGCGCGACGATGTTCGTCGTGTTCGGCACGCTGGCGCTGGTGCTCGCGGCCATCGGCCTTTACAGCGTCGTCGCCTACAACGTCGCCCAGCGCGCCCACGAGCTGGGCGTGCGCGCGGCGTTAGGCGCGAGGATGGGCGACCTGGCGCGCCTCGTGGTGCGCGAAGCGATGCAGCTCACGGTGATCGGTGTGGCGATCGGCAGCGGCTTGGCGCTCGTGGCGTCGCGATGGGTGGCGCCGTTGCTGTTCCATGAATCGCCGCGCGACCCGTGGGTGTTCGCCGTGGTGGCGGCCGTGCTCCTGGGCGTCGCCGCGCTCGCCAGCTTCATGCCCGCCGAGCGCGCCGCGCGCGCCGATCCGATGCGAGCCCTGCGATCGGATTGACGCGCGCCTCACCCTTGCGCGTACCCTACCGTTCGCTGTTGAGCGCCACCGCCGGCGCTACCCGCGACGCCCGCCACGCGGGTACCAACGCCGCGCACGTCGCGCACGCGAGCAACACGCCTAACGCTGTCACGACCGACACCGGATCGGTGGCCGGCACGTCGTGGAGCTGCGACCTGAGCGCACGCGCCGCCAGCCACGTGGCCGGCGCGCCGACGATGATGCCGAACGCTACCATTCGGAGCCCGTCGCCCAGCACGAGGCGCAACAGCTCGGCCCGGCTCGCGCCGAGGGCGCCGCGCAGGCCGATTTCGCCCGTGCGTCGCGTCACCGCGTAGGACATGACGCCGTACACGCCAACCGCCGCCAACAGCAGCGCCGCCGCGCCGAACCCGAACGACAAGCTCACCAGCAGCCGGTTCTGGCGGATCGATGCCTGCACCCGAACCGGCAGCGGCTCCACCGCCACGATGGGCAGCTCGGGGTCCACCGATGCGATTGCCGCGCGCACCGCGCCCACGAGCAGCGCCGGGTTGCCCGTCGTCCGAGTCTCGAGCGACATGGACGGAACTTCGGTATCGCCGATCTGCTGTGCGTAGGGCGTATAGGCCCGCCGCACCGGCGGCCCGCCTAACGAATGATCCTGCACGTCCGCGACCACGCCGACCACCGTCGTCGGCGTCTTCGGATCGAAGTAGATGACCTTCCCGACGGCGTCGGCGCCGCCGAAGTAAAACCGCGCCGCCGCCTCGTTGATCACGATCACGCTCGGATCCGCGGGGCCATCGCGAGCATCCAGGTCGCGCCCGCGCAGCAACGTCGCGCCGATGCCCTCGAGGTACCCCGGTCCGACGAGATCGTAGTTAAGCAGGCTGTCGGCGTGCGTGTGGCCCGTGAACCCCGGTACGGCCACGAGCGCGTCGCTTTCGTGCCCGGCGAACAGTCCATTGTCCGAGTACGTCACCGAGCGCACGCCGGGCAGACTTCCGATTTGCGCGATCAACCGGTCGCCTAACGTAAGGAACGGCTGGTCTCTGATCCCGAGGCGCATCGGGTCCACGTCGGCCACCAACAGGTGATCGCGGTCCAGTCCCATGCGTTGCGTTTCGACGCGCCGCAGCCCCCGCGACAACAGCGCCGCACCGGTGAGCAGCACGAGCGACATCGCCACTTGCAGCGGGACGAGCAGGCGGCCGACCGGCACCCGCCCGCTGCGCGATCCGCCGACCGTGCGGCCTAACGAGCGCATCGGCGACGCCACATCGCCGCGCGATGCCCGGAACGCCGGCACCAGCCCGAAACACAACGTCGCGCCGAGCGCGATCGCGAGCGTGAACGCCATCACCGGCCAGCTCACGCGCGCCGCGGCGACCGCGCTGTCCGCGGTGGCCGCCGACACCAGCGCGCGGCTGCCCCACCACGCGGCCGCGAGCCCCAAGGCGGCGCCTAACGCACCGACCAGCGCGCTTTCCGTCGCCATCTGGCGCACCAGCCGGCGGCGCCCCGCGCCCAGCGCCATGCGGAGACTCATCTCCGGCCCGCGTGCCACCGCCCGCGCGAGCACCAGATTGGCCAGATTGAGGCACACGATGAGCAGCAGCACGCCGACGCCAACCTGAAGCGTCACGAGCGCCGAGCGAAACGAGCGCCGGACCCACGAAATCCCCTGCGCCCCCGACACGACATCGACCGCCGCGTGTGCGTACCGCGCCGCCTCGGCAGGCGATGACGTCGTCGATACCAGCGTCGAGCGAACGAGCGAGGTGAATTCCGCGCGTGCCTGCGCCAACGTCACGCCGGGCGCCAGGCGTCCAACCATCAGCAGCCAACACGTTCCGCGATCCATCATCGGCGCAGCATGCGGTTGCAGCACAGGCCGCATCTCGATCGGCAGCCACATGTCCGTTGGGCGCTCGACGATGTCCCCGGTGAAGCCGCGCGGGGTGACCCCGACAACCGTGAGCTTGACGCCATCCACGGCGATGTCTCGGCCGATCACGTCGCTCGCGCCGTCGAGACGACCGCGCCAGTAGGCGTCGCTGATCACGACCGCCGGCGACGACCCCACAGCGCCGCCTTCCGGCGCGCCGAACATCCGGCCCCGCTGCGCGCGCACGCCGAGGACGTCGAAATAGTTCTCGGAGACGTAGCGGCCATTGGGATGCTCGAACTCGCCGTGCTCGGTTAGGCGCACATCCAGCCGGCCGGCCGTTCCGGTGGCGGCCAGGCCCGATACGGTGCGCGCGCGATCGCGCACGTCGCGGTACAAGGGTACCGAAAACAGGTCGGGCCGCGGGCCGCCCGTCGTGTTGCCGTTGACGGCCGTCAATTTCCCGATCGCGACCAGGTCGTTAGGCCGTCGGACGGGCAAGGGACGGAAGAGGACGTTGTCGACGACGGTGAAGATCGCCGTGTTGGTGCCCACGCCCAACGCCAGCGTGAGCACCGCCACGGCGCCGATGACGGGCTCCTTCGCCAACCGCCGCGCGCCGATGCGAATATCCTGCGCCAGGGCGTCGACCTGCTCGCGGATGCCGAGGCGGCGATCTCGCCTGGCGGCCGACCGCCGCAGGCGATCGCGCAGCTCCGCGTGCGACGCGCTGCCTAACCGGCGCAGCGCCTCGGCCTGCGCCTCCTCCCGCGTCATGCCGCCGGCGACCAGATCGTCCGCTCTCGCGCCAAGAAAGCTCGACAACTCCTCGTCCGCATCCGTCTCGGGTCCGCGCTCGCCGTGCGATTCGAGGCGGAACAAGCGGCGCACGCGCGCCGGCAACCGCGAATCGGCCATGATCGTACCCTCAGGTGTTCGCCGTCCGGCTGTTCAACACCGATGTCAGTGCATCCACGTACTCGCTCAACCGCTTCGTTTCCGCGCGCAGATGCGCGCGACCCGCGGAGGTAAGGCGATAGTACCGCGCCCGGCGGCCGTTCTCTGTTACGCCCCATTCTGCCTCGAGGAGATGCCGCTCCTCCATGCGATGCAGCGCCTGCATGAGCGCGGCATCTTCGACGCTCAGCCGCCCGCCCGATCGCGCCTCCAACCACTTCGCGATCTCGAACGCGTGCATCGGCGTCCACGACAACGTCTTGAGCACGAGCACGTCGAGCGTGCCTTTCACGAGCGGCATGGCCGGAAGCTCCAAGGAGTAGTGTCTACCCCAACACTCTACCCCTGGATTGCCGCTCGCGCAAGAGCGCCGTGTCGCGACCACTACGGTACTCGGCCTCTGCTTTGTGACCGACCTCACAGGTGGTGACACTTAGATTTCTTGGTCGTACTCGACGTATCGAGACTCGCAGATCGGTCTCCGACGCTGCCGCCGCCCAACGACGGGCCGCGGCTCCAACCACTTCCGGGAGTTCTAGATGCGACGCGTCTTCACGCTGCTGGCAGTCATCACTCTGGCCGCCTGCGATCGCTCCGGATTCGGCACGGCCGGGCACGCCACCGCCGTCGATTCCGTTCACGCGCTCAACACGCAGCTCGCGCAGGCGCATACCGTCGCCGCGCAGCAGGATTCGCTCATGCAGGGCTTCACGCAGACCACCAAGCTGCTCGATTCCATCGACAGCGAGATCTCGCACGTGAAGGGCATCAAGTCGCACGTGCCGCTCGCGGTGCAGGGCGACTCGGCGCAGGATCCCAAGGCCGCCTATCGCGCGAACTTGTTGGGCAAGGTGAAAGATGTGACCGCGCTCTTGAACGCCAGCCGCGCGCGCGTGCGCCGCCTCGCCGCCAACAACAGTGCGCTCAAAGGCCAGCTCGACCAATATCAGCAGACCATCGCGTCGCTGCAGTCGATGGTCGACCGGCAGAAGCAGGACATCCTCGTCCTAACGGGACGCGTCGATAGTCTGACCACGGCCAACACGCAGCTCGCCGCCGGCGAGGCCGCGGTGACCGACACGATGCACGCGCTGCGTCGCGAGAATAACACGGTCTACTACGTGATCGGCACCAAGGACGATCTCGAGAAGCGCGGCATCGTCGTCGAGGAAGGCTCCAAGTTCCTCTTCTTCGGACACCATGCGCTGGTGCCGGCACGCAAGCTCGATCCGTCCGCGTTCACGGCGATCGACAAGTTTGCGACGACGACGATCACGATCCCCAACCCGGACAAGGGCTACAAGATCGTCTCGCGCCAGGATCCGTCGTTAGTCGACCAGCCCCTCACGTCGGCGGGCAAGCCGGGCGGCGAGCTGCACATCTCGGATCCGACGAACTTCTGGTCGGCGTCCAAGTATCTGATCATCATCGCGGGCTGACCGACCCCCCCCGCCGCCCAACGCAAACGGGGCGCGGTGCATGCGCACCGCGCCCCGTTTCCCTTGGGCGGCTCCGTTAGTCAGCCCGCGGCGCGACGCCGCGCGCCCCCGACGCGCTGAAGCGCGTCGGCGGCGCCGGCGTCCCCCCCGGCGACGACGGCCGCTTCGTCCGCTTCTGCTCGTACATCAACGCGTCCGCCCGGTCGAGCAGGTCGTCTAACGGACAGGGAAATTCGGGATCGTAGTACGCGATCCCCATGCTCAGCGACAGCCGATACCGCCGGTCGGGCTGCTCGTTGCGACGCGACAGATTCTCTTGCAGCCGCGTCACCCAGTGCTCCTGCGCCAACCCCACCGTCTCGAGCGCGAGGATCACGAATTCGTCGCCGCCGATGCGCGCGATGATGTCCGATTCGCGGAACGTCTCCCTCAAGAGGTCCGCCGTCTCGATCAACGCCAGATCGCCTTCACGATGGCCGAGCATGTCGTTGATCTCTTTCAGACCGTCGAGGTCCACGAAGATGTGCGAGACCCGCTTCCGCATCCGGTCCGCCATCTTCATGTGCTGGCGCGCCAGCGTCTGAAATCCTCGACGGTTGTACAACCCGGTGAGATCGTCCACCAACGCCATCGCGCGCAGCGCCATCTGCAACTGGTGTCGCTCGATCGCGTAGCGAATGGCGCGCACGAGCATGGCGCCGTTGGCCTGCTCGCCGCCAATGCATTCTTCGGCGCCGGCCTTGAGCGCGCGCACCGCAACCGCATCGTCTTCCTCGGCCGTTAGGACGACGATCGGGACTTGGGGGGCGTGGTCGCGCAGGCGGGCGATGGCATCGAACGCGAGCGCGTCGCTCGACACGAGCGACACGAGCATCGCGTCGTAGCGGTCATCGGAAAGAGCGCGGTGGGCGTCCGCGTCGGTTGCGCGGACGAGGTCGACGGCGTGGAGCCCGCCGTCGGTCAACGCGGAGATGAGCTCCGGGACTTCCAGCTCGCGATCCGACACGAGCAGGATCTTCGTTCCGTTGGCGCTCATTGGTACCCGTCCTCTCCACCACACCGCCCACACACCGGCATCACTCGCCGGCTGCTCCGGGCGGATGATGGATCCCGTACTCGCGCATCTTCCTCGCGAGCGTTGGACGCGAGATGCCGAGGATACGAGAAGCGGCGCTTCGATTCCCACGCGTGATCTGCAGAGTCATCTGCACCGCTTCCTTCTCGATGGCGTCGAGCGCCTTGCCTTCCGGCGGGATGCGGATTTCGCGAACTGGACCCGTCGCGCGTGTCGCGGGCAGCGTCGTGCGCTGCTGAATCATCAAATGCTCCGCGTGAATCGCGCTCCCATCGCTCAGGATGGCCGCATGCTCAATTACGTTTTTGAGCTCGCGAATGTTCCCCGGCCACGTGTGTGCGCGCAGCGCCGCCACCGCATCAGGCTCGAGCGTTTTCGGTTCGAGTTGCTGCTGCCGCGCAAGATCCGCCAGGAAGTGACGCGCCAGGAGCTCGACGTCTCCCTCGCGTTCGCGAAGCGGCGGCAACGCGATGCGGAATACGTTCAACCTATAGTACAGATCTTCACGAAACTCCAACCGCGTGACAGCGTCGTGGAGTGCCGTGTTTGCGGCCGCGATGATCCGGCAACTGATCTCGATTTCCTGGAGACCGCCCAAACGTCTGACGCGGCGTTCCTCGAGCGCCCTCAAGAGTTTCGGCTGCAAGCGCGGCGGCATCTCGCCGATCTCATCGAGGAACAGCGTACCAGTTGCCGCCAATTCCATGAGGCCGCGCTTCTGCGCACGCGCGTCGGTGAACGCGCCGCGCTCGTGTCCGAACAATTCCGATTCGAGCAGTGTCTCCGGAATCGCCGCGCAGTTCACCGCGACGAACGGCTCGCCGCGCGTCGGACCTGCGTAGTGGATCCCGCGCGCGAACAACTCTTTGCCCGTGCCTGTCTCGCCAACGATGAGAACTGTGGTGAGTCGGCTGCCCGCGACCTTGCGTGCGCGGTCGAGTGCGTCGCCCAATGCGGCACTCGCGCCGACGATGCTCTCGAGGCCGAGCGGCGGAGGCTGCCGTGACGCACCATCGGTGGAGCTGGCTGACGGAAAGCTCGCGCCCAACGCCGGCACGATTCGCGGTGGCGACGAATTCGTGGCTCTCGCCGCTGCTTCGCGATTGTTGCCCGAAGCAAACGGGCCGTTGGATTTCGAGGAATCGTCGGACGGAAAATCCGGCATGGGACTCGGGACGGGGTCAGTGCGCGATGCTGTGCTCGCGCACGCTGGGTTCACGAAGAATCGACGATCGAAGCTGGTGGCCGGTCTCGCTCAACCAGGCGGCGAAAGTCGCCTAGCTACGGCGATCGCCTCCGGCGGCATTCCGAGTCGTGCGTACGCGGCGTGAGCTTGCTCCCAAGCCGCTCGAGCACGAGCTGTGTCTCCCCACGAGGCGAGCGCGTCGCCGTATTCCGCGAGTACGCGGGCGCCCATCAACAAGTCTTCGCCTTGAGCCGCCAGCGCTCGTGCGCTTTCGAGTGATGTGGCCGCCTGCTCGGTTGCGCCGCGCCGCGCCTGCACACGGGCTCTAAAACGCAGGCCCTGCGCTCGGCCCAGTCGGTCACCGCGCCTCGAGGCGATGTTCAGCGCGCGTCCGCTTGCCGCGTCGCATTCGTCGATGTCGCCGCCGGCGAATGCAATTTCTGCGGCGGTCGCCGACAGACGCTGCTCGAGCAGCGCGTGGCCCAATTGCTCGGCGATGGCGAGACCCTGCGCCACGGCGCTCCGGGCTTCGTCCAACCTGCCGCGCTGCGCGCGAAGCTGTGCAACGTTGTCCAGCGCCCATGCGACACCCGCGTCGTCGCCCGCCTCGCCGAGTGCGCGCACGCTCAGGCGGAAGCGTTGGTTAGCGTCTTCGACGTCGCCCATGAGCGCCGACAAGCTCCCGAGATCCAGCTCGACGCGCGCGAATAGCGCGTGATCGCCGGACGCAACAGCATTGAGCGAGGCGTCGTCGTACTGGCGTTTCGCGGCAGCCAGGTCGCCACGTCGGTGCGCGATGCGAGCGAGCGACGCTTGCGCGCGGGCGATGCCGATGGCGTAGCGGATGAACTGCGCGGTTTCGAGGCTACGGCGGAAGAACGCCTCGGCTTCGCTGGTCGAGCCGATGTCGAATAGAAGAGCGCCGTGCCAGCGATGAAGATCGGTGTGGAGCGGAGACGTCGGCGCGCCGTCGATGAGGGCCAGCGCCATCTCGTATGCGACGCCCGCCTCGGCGACGCTACCGCGGTGCTCGTGCTCGCGGGCTCGCGCTACGAGCTCACGCGATTCTTGTGCGTGGCTGCCAGGCCGCGTCGCGGCGAAGCCGTGGGAGGACTTCGACTCGCGTCGAAAATGCGTCTCGTGCGGGGTCACGAGATGCACTCGGCTGGATTCTGTGTGGGGATGCCTGCCGTTGAAAACCGCATGCGCGCTGTCTCGGTAGCGGACTGAGGTGAGCACCCGCTGGCGCAGGGTTTTGCAACCGGCATGCCCTGGTTAAGGCATTGTCTTTTTGTGTTTTATGTTTTGCCCTGCGCTCTATTCGCGCACTCTGTTGCGAGAGATCGTTGCAGACTGCAACGAAATGTTCTATGCGCGGGTCGTTGCCGGAGCAGCCGTTTCTCAGCGCGATCCGGTCGTGGCGCTCGAGGCGCTGGCCGCGACATGTGCGTACACGGCGCGCGAGATGTCGACGATGAGCGATCGTGCGACGTTCTCGTCGGGAATGCCTCGCGTTAGGACGACGAGGATGTACGCGGGCGCCTCGCGCGGATACACGATCGCCGCGTCGTGGAGGTGGCCGGTAATCCAACCCGTCTTGTGCGCGACCGGCGTGCCCGGCGGCAGCCCCGCCGGAATCTCGGCGCTGAACTCCTGATGCAGTAGTATGTCGCGCATCATGGCGCAGCTCGCGGCGGATGCTGCGCGATTCGTCTGGATTGCATCGAGAATCGTCGCGAGGTCGCGCGCCGAGATCATGTTGTTGAGACCGCGCTGAAATGCCTTGTCGTCTTCCACGCCTCGCAATACGTGCGTGTGCGTGGCCCCGAGTTGACGCATGAACGCGGTGGTCCGATCGGCGCCCGCAAGCGCAATCAACGTGTTGGTCGCGAGGTTGCTCGAGCGCTCGATCATGTGGTCCATCAAATCGCGCACGCTCACGCGTGTGCCGACGAGCTTGTACATCGAGCTGTCCGAGTCATCGCCCGGATCGAGCGTGTAGGCAGAACTGTCGACGATCGACTTGAACTGATTCTCGACGAGAATCGGTTTATCGAGCGACAGGCTGTCGTGATCGATCTGTCGGAACAGCTCGATCATCACCGGCACTTTCATCGTGCTCGCCGCGTGGAACTCCGTATCGGCGTCGAGGTAGAGGGAGTCGGTGCCATCCAGTCGCCTAAAAGCGAGTCCAACCTGGGCGCCGGGCACTTGGGCGATGCGCGCACGAATGACCTGCGCGAGTGAATCCGTAGGCGAGTGCGAGAGCGTCAGCGCTAACGCGACGAGGAGCGCATGCATGCCGCGAATATACGAGGTCGCGCGGTGCGGGGAAGCGGTGGGTTGCCTTCGCTGTGTTGACTCGTATTGCGTTATGCCAGCACGCCGGTCACCTTGGGGCAACCCCTTGCCTTCCGCCACATGACGCAGAGCCAAAGCGAGAGCGGCGCGGACGCTCCACCGATTCATGGCAAGCGGGAGCGGCTGCGCTTTACCGACTTCCGCTTCCGGCGCGCAAGCGACGGCCGATGCTCCGCCGAAGTCGAACTCGAATGGATCGAAGGACAGAAGGTGCGCGGCACGGCTTCCGGCCAGTCGAGCGCCACCGTCGATCTTCGCGTGGCCGCCGAGGCGGGTCTTCGCGCGATCGAGAGTTTCTCCGACGGCGGTCTTGCCTTCGAGTTGATCGGTGTGAAATCCATCCGCGTCTTCGATGCGAACGTCGTCATCGTTTCCATCGCCAATCGGCACGAAGGCCCGCAGAAGCTGCTCGGCTCCTGCTTGGTAGAAGATGACCCGGTGCGAGGTGCCGTGGTCGCAGTCTTGAACGCCACGAACCGCGTGCTCGGCAACTTCATCGCCACGCGCTGAGAGCCAACCGTCTTGCGGACTAACGAGTGCCCAACGAGCTAACGACGCCCAGAGCGATGCGCAGCGCGGCCATTCTCATCGCCGTTCTCGCGCTGCCCGCCTGCCACTCCTCGCACCCCACGCCGGCACCGACGCCGGTGAGCGCGACGGCCCAAGCGGCCGACACCACACCGCAGAATGTCGCCACGGATAGCGCAGGCGACACCTCGAAGGTTGCGTCGCCCGCGGTGACCGGCGAAGCGCTTCAGATATTCGGCGACACACTCGCGCAGCCGGTGCCGGCGATGACGGCGGACTCGGTCGTCGCGCCCGTGGACTCGGAGCCGACGTGGGACATCGACGTCCGTTCGTTCGAGACGCGGTCTCGTGTCGCGTACTTCGTGAATCGCCTGCAGAACGATGCGCACGATCGATTCGGCGACATGCTGGCGCGGGGCGGTCGCTACGAGAAAATGATTCGCGGGAAGCTCAAAGCCGCGGGTCTTCCGCAGGACCTCACGTACCTCGCGCTCATCGAGAGCGGGTACGATCCGCACGCGTACTCGAGCGCGGCGGCCGTGGGGCTCTGGCAGCTCATGTCGAGTACGGCACGCGGCGCTGGGTTGCGTGTGGACTGGTGGGTCGACGAGCGGCGCGATCCCGTCCGCTCGACAGATGCGGCGATCAAGTTCCTGGGTTGGCTCAACGATCAATTCGGATCGCTGTACCTTGCGGCCGCGGCGTACGATGGCGGCCCGGGTCGAATTGCACGCGGCCTCTCGCGCTACGCCGATGAGCTGGAAGGCCAATCCGGCGACGAGGCGTTTTTTGCGCTCGCGCAAAAGGATTACCTGCGCGCCGAAACGCGCGACTACGTGCCGAAATTGATCGCGGCCGCGCTCATTGCAAAGGACCCCAAGCGGTACGGCTTCAACATCGCGTACGATTCGGCGTTCGTGTACGACTCGGTGCGCGTGGGTCCGTCGACTCCGTTGGCCGCGGTCGCGAAGGCGGCGAACACGACGACGGCGTCGATCCTCGACCTGAACCCGGAGATCCTGCGCGGTATGACGCCGCCGCACGACTCGTTCACGGTGCGCATTCCGTCAGGCACCGTCGGCTTCGACTCGGCGTTCGCGGCGCTGGCGGCGGGGGAGCGCACCGCGTACAAGCGGTCGACGTCTCGCAAGGGCGACACGATGGTGCGGCTGGCGAGTCGCGCCGGCATCTCGGTCAAGCAGCTCGAGTGGTACAATCCGACCCTCAAGTCCACGCGGCGCGGACACGTGGCAGCCGGCGAGACGGTACTGTTTCCGACCGCGGCGGTCGTGTCGGCCGCGCGAGACGTGCCGGATCCGTCGATCGAACGCTATGGATCGTCGGGCCGCTCGGTCACCCACGTGGTGCGGAAGGGCGAATCGTTAGGCCTGATCGCCAAGCACTATCACACGTCGGTCAAGTCGCTCATGCGGCTGAATGGTTTGCGCAAGAGCATCATTTTCCCGGGCGAAGTGCTGCTCGTGAAGGGATCGGCTCGGCGCAGCTCGCACAAGTCCGTGCGCGCATCTCGCGCCGCGAAGTCCCACGAGAAGGTGGCGCAGTCGGGGAGCCACTCGCAGTAGCGCGGCCGGATTGGCGCCTAACGAAAACGGGGAAGCGCTCGCGCGCTTCCCCGTTCGTCCATCTGGAGCCGGGCGTGCCGTCAGTTCACGAGGCCGTTGCCCGTATAACCCTTCATGACCAGTTCGTCGTAGCCGTTGCGCGGGTCGACGCCTAACGAGCGCAACGTCTCCACCGCCTCGGGCCCGCGATTGTACACGAGCAGCGCGAGCCGCAGGTCGCCATGGTACTGGTCGATCAACGACCGCAGGTAGCGGAAACCCAGGCGCAGGTTCGTGCGCGGGTCGTAGAGCTTGTCCTTGGTGATCGTGTGGTCGAACCAGCGAGCCGTGGACGGCATCAGCTGGGTGAGCCCAACCGCACCCACACTGCTTACCGCGTGCGGGTTGAACTCACTCTCTACGTTCACCACCCGGAATCCGAGCTCCGCATCGATGCCCTCAGCTTGGGCGATATCGTAGACGTCGCCCGCCAGCTTGGCATCCACCTTGTACTTGGCCGAGAAGCCGAGGATGGCGTTGGCGCGATCGAGACGGGCGCGGGTGAGCTCCAGCTCTCCGCGGGTCGCATCCAACTGCGACCGGAGATCCTTTGCCTCGCGACCGAACGAAAAGCCCGAAAAGGCGGAAGCTTCCGCCGAGCGCGTACGCTCATGAGGAATCAAGGCGACCGAGACCGCCAAACCAGCAACGAGAAGCAGCTTTTTGATTCGCTCGTTGCGGCGAACCCGATCACCGCGATAGACGTAACTCTGCTGTCTGCCGTGCACTAGGGTTCTCCTGTTGGAGATTGTGCGACCGGTGCTACTGAACCACGCCTGCTCGGTTGCACAGGTAGGGCAACGGACGTGCCGTCATGGGTGAACAAAATGTCCCGAGCGCCCGCCGTCTTTTTCTAATAAACGGATATCAGTAATTGTCATGGCCCTATCTATCGATTTCGCCATGTCATAGACAGTGGCCAGACTAACGGCGACCGCGGTGATCGCCTCCATTTCGACACCGGTGCGATCATTTGTGCGGGTGGCTGCCTCACACGTGACGCCAGGCAAGGATTCGTCCAATGTAAGCGTCACTTGCACGTCGGTAAGGGAAATCGGGTGGCAGAGCGGAATTAGCTCCGAGGTCCGCTTGGCAGCCATTATTCCGGCAATTCTTGCCACACCGAGCACATCGCCCTTGACCAGGGCGTTTTGCTGAATTGCCCTGTACGTGTCGGGCTTCATTCGGATCGAACCCGTGGCGCGGGCGAAACGCTCCGAGACCGGCTTGCCGCCTACGTCCACCATGCGGGCCTCGCCCGAGTTGTCGACGTGTGAGAGCTTTTTCATGAGAGCCGGCCTCGGAGCTCGCGCACCAGGTGCGACGCGAGAAGCTGTGGGCTGACGTTTCCGTTAGCACGCAGGCGCGCTTCGAGCACGACATCGATCGCACGAGCGGCCGCGAGGGCGCCGGCGGCGTCGCCGCGGCCCAATGCACCGCGCGCGCGTTCACGGAGCATCGCGGTGAGCGCGTCGAGCGCGTCGGTGAACGGACCGCGCGATCGAGATGCGCCAAGACTCATCACTGCTTTCACGCGATCCGGCGGTGAGAGCGAACCGTCGGCCGCTTGAAGCAAGGACGCGGCGGTGGACATCGCCTCGCGTCGCGTTTGTGCGCCGAGCAACGTGCCGGGCGCGCCTGCGGCAAGGCGGACTCGCTCGTTCACGGACTTGGGCAGATCGGTGTCATCGAGCGCGGCTGCAAAGTTCGGGATCTCTAAGAGCTCACGCACGTCGCGCTCGGGAAGGAGCGGGATGCGCACGGCCACGACGCGCGAGCGAATGGTCGGCAGGAGAGCGCCTGGTTCGCTCGTCGTGAGAATGATGGTGGTGTCGGCGGGCGGCTCCTCGAGCAACTTGAGAAAGGCGTTGGCGGCGAACTCGGCGCCTTCCTGCGGCACCATGCGTTCGGCGTCGCCGACAATGAAAACCTTTCGCTTCGCGAGTGCGGGAGTTTGCGCCGCGAGCTGCACGAGCGCGCGGACGCTGGCGACGAAGATGCCTTCGGTGCCGGAGGGCGCGGCATAGAGTCCGTTTGCTTTGAGCCGATCGGTCAGCGCTTCGTTGAGATCTTCGAGGACGTCTGATGCGCTCGCATCGGATTCGGTGCGCGGACGCGGGAAGAACCAACGCAGATCCGGATGCGCCAACGACTCCGCGAAGCGGCAGTTGTCGCACGTTCCGCAGGGACGCGGACCGCCGGCGGGGCCGCTGCAGAGCAGATACTGGCCTAACCAGAGGGCGAGGCGCTGTTTCCCGACGCCGTGCGGGCCGTGGAACAACAGACTGGCCGGGAGGCTGTCGCGCGCAATCGCGTCCGTGAATTGGCGACGCAGCTCGCGGTGGCCGACGAGGGGAGTCAGTGGCACGACGCAATATACAGAATGGGTGCTGCGTTCACGCGGTGACGCGCTGCCGGAGCAGCGTCGCGGCGCGCTCGAGTTGATCGGTGCGTCCCATGACGAGAATCGTGTCGCCTGCATGCAGAACTTCATCGCCGCTGGGACTCGCGACAAGTCCGCCGCCGTCGCGCTGGATCGCTACCACGGTCGCGCCGCTGCGCTCGCGGAATCGGACGTCGGAGAGGCGCTCGCCCGTTGCGGGTGCGTCGGGCTCGACGCGCATGACGACCAGCGTGACGTCGGTGAGAAACCGGCTGATCTCTTCCACGCGCACACCGGTGTCGGGCAGCGGGCGGAACATGTCGTCGTACTGGCTGCGTACGCTGCGCACCTCGCGCTCGATCACATCGCGGGGAACGAGGTAGCGCCGCAGCACGCGCGTGAACACCTCGATTGCGGTCTCGAATTCTTCGGGGACCACTTCGCCGCTGCCCAACTTCACGAGCGATCCGATCTCGCGCATGTATCGCGTACGCACGATCACGTGGACGTTGGGATTGAGCCGGCGCACGCTCGCGACCGTGGCTCGCGTCGCGGCGATGTCGGAGATGGCGACGACCAGCACGCGCGCGCGTTCGACTCCGGCGTGGTGCAGGATTTCGGCGCTCGAGGCGTCGCCGTAGAGCACCGGCTCACCCTGGCGACGCTCCTGGCGCGCCTTGCTGGCGTTGGAATCGATCACGCGGTACGCGATGCCGACGTCGCGAAGCACCCGCGCAAGGTTGCGCCCGTTGAACCCGAAGCCGACGATGATGACGTGGTCGCCAATGGGGGCGTCGCCCTGGAGGGGTGCACCCGTCGGGCTCAAGCGCCAGCGGTTAGGCGTGCGTCGCTCGAGCCAGGCGCCGGCGCGGGGCGCGATGTCGATGAGCGCCGGTGTCAGTGCCATGGTTCCGACGGCGACAGCGAGAAAAAGCTGATAGAGGCGCTCGTCGAGGAGTCCTGCGGTCACGCCAGCTGCCGAGAGCACGAACGAGAACTCACCGATCTGTGCCAGACCGAGACCGGTGGCCAACGCGGGTCGCGGCGACTGCCCGAGCGCGAGCGATGCGCCTCCGGTCACCACGACTTTGACGACGATCACCGTGGCGATCGCGCAGGCGATGAGCACCGGCGATCGGCCCACGGTGCGAATGTCGAACAACATGCCGATGGAGATGAAGAACAGGCTGTTGAACACTTCGCGAAGCGGGACGATGTCGCTCAGGGCTTGCTGGCTGTACTCGGAATCCGCGATCACGATACCGGCGATGAACGCGCCTAACGCAAGCGACAGGCCGACCTGCGACGACGCCCACGCGGTGCCGAGGCAGAAGAGGACGATGGTGAGCAGGAAGACTTCGCGGCGGCGCGTCGCGGCCACGAGGTGCAGGATGCGCGGCACGACGAGTCGCGCCGCGACCACGGTGGCGGCGATGAACAGCGCGGCCTCGAGCAGCGTGCGTAAGAGGCTGGTTGCGTTCTGTGCGCCGCCGGCGAGCGCCGGCGTGAGGAGCATCATCGGCACCACGCACAGGTCCTGAAAGATCAGGATGCCGACTGCCGCGGTGCCGAATGGGGTATCGAGCTCGCCACGTTCGGCGTAGAGGCGCAGCGTGATGGCCGTGCTGCTCAGCGCGACGAGCATGCCCAGGAACACTGCGACCGGCCAGGCAACGGCGAGCGAGCGCGCGAGCGCAGCCGTGACAGCGATCGTCACGCCGACCTGCAGCGCGCCGCCAATGAACAGAAAGCGTCGCAGTCGCGCAAGGTGCTGCAGCGAGAACTCGAGTCCCACCGTGAACAACAGCAGGACCACGCCGATCTCGGCCAGCGACTCGACGTCCGCGATATTTCGGATGAGACCGAACCCGTAGGGTCCCGAGATGACGCCCGTGATCAGAAATCCGACGATGGGCGGAAGCCTGAGTCGGTGAAACGCCAGCGCCGCCGCGACGCTGAGCGCAAACAGGATCAGGAGGTCTGGGAGGAGACCAGGCTCGGACATGGCGCAATATGTCTCGTCGAATGGCGAGCGGGGAGCTTCTGGTGGATGATGAGTGAGAGTATTGCGAGGTGAGTGGTGTATGAAAAACCGTGGGCACCGCAGAAATCATGGCGAGTGGCAGGACGGCATCGCGCTCGCTCGGGCGTGTGCCGGAACTCTCGGGGTATGGGTGGCTTTCGTGTCGTGCGACGTTCGCATAGGTTGGCTCCGGCAGCGGGTGCGTTGGGCGAACGCCGTCGAACGGTACCAGGAGGGCAGGTGAAGCGACATCACTGGATCGTGCGTGTCACGCATTGGGTGAACGTGATCGCGCTCGCGATCATGGTGGGAAGCGGGTTGCGCATCTTCAACGCGTATCCGGCGTTCGCGCGACGCGGCGAGACGTTCTGCTGCTATCCGTTCGCGCATAAAGCGATTCCGAATTGGCTCACGTTCGGCGGGTGGTTGGCCGGCGCGCGCAACTGGCACTTCGCGGCGATGTGGCTGCTGGTGCTGAACGGACTCGTGTATCTGGGATTCATCTACTTGCACGGCGAGTGGCGCGACCTGGTGCCCCGCCGTGGCGACATTCGTGATTCGTGGCAGATGCTCAAGTTCTACGCCTTCGCGCGGCGCGATCATCCGCGGCAGGGCAAACACAATGCGCTGCAGCGAGCCACGTACTTCGCGCTGCCGATCGTGGGCATCGCGTCGGTGATCACCGGGCTCGCGATCTGGAAGCCGGTGCAGTTGGGTCTGCTCACCGATCTGTTAGGCGGATACGTGTGGGCGCGATACTGGCATTTCCTCGCCATGGTACTGCTCGTGGTATTGGCGGTGACGCACGTGTTCATGATCTTCACGGTCGATCCGTATTCACTGACGTCGATGATTACCGGCAATTACGATGAACGGTTGTCGCCGGAGGAGCGAAACGCGCGACCGTTCTACCACCTGTTGCCTCCGCATCACGCGACGAGCGAAACCCCATCCGCGGAGACGCATCCGTGAGGCGCCGTCGTTTCATCGAGGTGTCCGCGCTGTCGCTCGCGTCGGCGCTGTTGTTGGCGTGCGATTCGGAGGGACCGCGGAGCGCGCGACCGGCGTTGCGCGCAGCCGAGCGGTGGAACGAGAAGATCGAGCGCGCGTTGTTCCGGCATCGCTCGATGGACTATGGCACCGCCGCGCTTGCGGGCGCGGCGTATCCCAAGTACTTCGTGTCCGATCGTGTGCCGATATGGAACGAGCGCGAGCGCGGTCCGTGGTCGTTGGAGGTGACGGGCCTCGTGTCCACGCCAGTGCGATTGTCGTTAGCAGAACTGCAAACGCTTCCGTCAGTGACCCAACGAGTGAACCACTACTGTGTCGAAGGGTGGACAGCCGTGGTCGAGTACACGGGTGTTCGCGTTAGCGAGCTCGCGCGCCGTGTGGGAGCGAAACCAGAGGCACAATACGTTGATTTCGCGTCGTTTGACTCCGACTATCACGAAAGCTGGGATCTGGCCAGCGCTTTGCATCCGCAGACACTGGTCGCGTACGGTTTGGACGGACATTTACTCGGTCCGGGCCACGGTGCGCCCGCGCGATTGCACTCGCCAATCAAGCTCGGCTACAAGTGCACGAAGTATCTGACGCGAGTGGAATTCATGGCGGAACGCAACGGTGGATACTGGAGCGATCGCGGATACGAATGGTACGCTGGCACGTGAGGCGGTGTCCATCGATTGGAATCCGGCACGCAGCGCGACGCAGCAAGGCTCATGGGCCGGGAGGATACGGTGCGAAGCACATGGCTGTTCTTGGCGGGTGTAGGGTTGGCACTGTCACTGTCGGCGTGCGCGCATCACGTGCCGCCGGCGTCGAACGGGCCCCAGCCCGACACGTACGTGTACGTGGACAACCAAGGGTTCACGGACATGGACATCTACGCGATCTCGGGCGGGCAGCGGATTCGGTTAGGCACGGCCGTGGGCGTGCGGAAGAGCAAGTTCAAGCTGCCGGGGTTCCTGGTGGGCGGCATGCAGCAGGTGCGGTTCCTCGCGCGGCCGATCGCCGGGAACCGGTCGCCGGTGAGCGAGCAGATCACCATCCAGCCGGGAGAGGATGTGACGCTCACCATCCCGCCGAGCTAGCCGCTATGATGGCGTGCGACCCGGCCGCCTAACGCAGTTGGGCTGCCGGCCGAGCGGTGACCGGATCCGGATCGGGGTGATCGGCGCGGCTGTCGTGGTGCTGGCGGCGGCCGCGCCGTCCGGCTCTCGGCGCGTCGAATGGTCCCTTGCGTCGCCTTCCGTCGGCGACACGTCACACCTTCCGTTGCACGAAGTGGCGGCGCGCGCACCGCGGTCGCATACCATGGCGGTGATGTTGTCGGGGGACGGCGGTTGGGCGGCCATCGACAAGGAGCTCGCCGACTCGCTGGCGGCGCACGGCATCGCGGTGGTGGGGCTCGATTCGCGCTCGTATTTCTCGACGCAGCGCGATCCCGATGGCGCGTCGAAGGATCTGGCGTGGATCGCGCGGCACTACCTGTCGCAGTTCGGCGCGGACAGTCTCATCCTCGCGGGCTACTCACACGGCGCCGACGTGCTGCCGTTCATGACGGATCGCCTGCCGGCCGACCTCCTGCAACGCGTTCGGTTGGTGGCATTGCTCGGCGCCGCGCCCAACGCAAACTTCAAGTTCCACCTGATCGATCTCATCTCGAACAAGAAGCGCAAGGACGACCTCATGACGGTGCCGGAAATCGAGACGCTGGCGGCGGCCGGTGTGCGCGTCCTGTGCGTGTACGGCACGGACGAATCGGAGAGCGCGTGTCCGTCGCTGGCGAACGTGCACGGCGTAACCGTGATGGTCATGCCGGGCGGGCATCACTTCGACAAGGAATACGGCGTCATCGGGACGCATGTGTTGAACGCGGCGCGCTAACGGAGTCTCCATGCCGACCTCACCGGGCGTGCGCCTGCGCACGCTGTGGGAGCAGTTGAGTGGAAAACCGGGCGGCAAGTGGATGTTCGCCACGATTCTCGGCGGCATGGTGCCGTACACGGGCACGATTCATCCGCGCGTCGAAGAGCTGCGGCCGGGATACGCGCGCGTGGTGATGCGCGATCGGCGCGCGGTGCGAAATCATCTGCGGTCCGTGCACGCGGTGGCCCTCGTGAATCTCGCCGAGGTGACGTCGGGATTGGCGATGATCGTGGGGCTACCGGATGGTGCGCGCGGGATCGTGACGAATCTGTCGATCGAGTTCCTGAAGAAGGCGCGCGGCACGCTCACGGCGGAATGTCACGCGCCGGCGGTCGACGCCACCGAAGAGCGCGCGCACGACTTCACCGCGGAAATCCGCGACACCGAGGGCAGCGTGGTGGCGCGTGCGACGGCCCGGTGGCTGATCGGTCCGGCGCGGCGCGACCGTTAGGCAGCAGGAACGGCGCCGCCGTTCGCGGCGCGTGTGGCGTCGCGGAGCCGGCGGCGTGCTTCGACGGCCAGCGCGACCGCGGCATCGGATGTGTCGCCCACCGCGCCAAGGTGGCCCATCTTGCGACCGGGGCGGGGCGATTTTCCGTAGAGGTGCACGCGCACGCCGGGGAGGGCGAGCGCGGCATCCCAGCGAGGCGCGACGCCGCCGGTCCAGAGATCGCCGAAGAGATTGGCGATCGCCGCAGGCCGCACGACGTCGGGCGCGCCGAGTGGGAGGTCGCACACCGCGCGCACGGCCTGCTCGAACTGGCTGGTGATCACGGTGAGCTCGGTGTGGTGGAAGCTGTTGTGCGGACGCGGCGCGAGCTCGTTGACGGTGATGGTGCCATCGCCTAACACGAACATTTCGGTGACGAGCAGCCCGACCACATCGACCGAGGCTGCGATACCCGTTCCAATCGCGGTGGCGCGCGCGGCGACATCGCCGTCGATCGGCGCGGGGATCACCGACCAATCGAGCACGCCCTCGTGATGGTGGTTCCACGCGGGCGGGTAGACGACGGTCTGGCCGCCGGGCCGCCGCGCGACGAGCACGGAGATCTCGCGCTCGAGCGGCAGCGCGCGCTCGACGACGCACGGGCGTCCGCCTAACGCACGCCAGGCCTCCTCGGCGTGCGCCGGACCGGCGAGGCGTACCTGGCCGCGGCCGTCGTATCCGCCGGTGGTCGATTTCACGAACGCCCCAGGGCCGGCGTGCTCGGAGGCTCTTGCCAGCTCGGCGGCCGTGCGCACCGTCCAGTACGGCCCGACGGGGAAGCCGTTGGTCTCGAGCCAATCCTTCTGGCGCGCGCGATCCTGCACCATGTGGAGCACGTGAGCGCCGGGGCGCACGGGAACGATGCGCGCCGCGGCCTCGAGTGCCGGGATCCCGATTTTTTCGATTTCGATTGTGACGACGTCGCACGCACGCGCGAGCTCCGTGGCCGCATCGACGTCATCGAAGCGGGCCGCGATCACGCGGTCGGCGACGGCACCGGCGGCGCAGTGCGCGTCGGGGTCGAGCACCACCACGTGGTAGCCGAGCGTCCGCGCCGCCAGCGTCATCATTCTGCCTAACTGTCCGCCGCCCAGAATGCCCAACGTCGCGCCGGGCAAAATGCTCGTCACGACCGGGCCTCCTGCTCGCGCACCTCGCGCGTGCGGGCGTCGCGCCAGGCACGGAGACGCTCGCGGAGCTCGGGGCGGGTGCCGGAGACGATCGCGGCCGCGAGCAGCGCCGCGTTGGCGGCGCCGGGCTTCCCGATGGCGAGCGTCCCGACTGGAACGCCCTTGGGCATCTGCACGATCGAGAGCAAGGCATCGAGACCGTTGAGCATCGTGGCCGGCACGGGAACGCCTAACACAGGCAGGATGGTGTGGGCCGACACCATGCCCGGCAGATGCGCCGCGCCGCCGGCCCCGGCGATGATCACCTCGAGCCCGCGCTGCTCGGCCGTGCTCGCGTATTCCGCCATCCACTGCGGCGTGCGGTGCGCGGAGACGATGCGCACTTCGTGGGGAATCTCGAGCTCCGTTAGGAGGTCGACGGCGGGCTGCAGGTGCTCGAGGTCGCTCTTGCTCCCCATGATCACGCCGACCCACGGCGCCTGCGCGGCGCGGGCGGTATCACGCTTGGATGGCATGTCCAGAATGTCCCCGCGCTCTTGCGCGCGATGTCGAAGTCGGCCGATCGAGGAGCGAACGACGCTCCGGTAAAAAGGACCGTAAACATATTTTCGGCAGCGAGTGGCGTCGAGGCGTGACGCGCAGCGAGACACGAAACGCGATGACGCGTCCACTCGTCCCCCGAATGCAGCACCCAGGTGTGGTGCCACACGGCATGATTGCGCGGCTCGACGGCCGCAGCGACAAAGGCAAACCCGGCGAAAGCCGGCGACGCAAAGCTACGAGGCTACGGCGCGAGAGGCGCCACGCCAGTCGGGCCGCCGACCAACTCCCGTCACGGAGCGTCGACATGCGCGTCCCTCGCACCATTCGCACGGCGGTGTTCGTCGTGCTCCCCATGTTCGCAGCCGCATGCATGGGCGGATTCCCCACCGAGATTCCTCCCACTCCGGGAGCGACGCACGCCAATCTGGTCATCTCCAGCCCACCGGCGCACCAGACGCGATGACAAAGGCCGCCTGACAGGGCGGCCTTTGTCATGTGTAGAGGTGGCATCGTGCATTGCCAGCAGAGCTCCCGAGGAGGGATTTGAACCCCCGACCCGCCGGTTAACAGCCGGCTGCTCTACCCCTGAGCTACTCGGGAATGGATCGCACGCTCGTCCGCGCGAGACCGAAAATTTCGCGCCGGCGGAGGGCGAAGTCAACGGCACCTGCACTCAAGACGCGGCATGGTGCGCAAGCGCGTCGTCGTGGGGCGACGCTGCACGCGTGCGAGACGGGAGCACCGTGCGCAGCCAACGGCCGGTGTGCGACGCGTCGACCGCGGCAACGTCTTCGGGTCGCCCCATTGCGACGACGCGACCACCGCGATCGCCGGCTTCCGGGCCGAGGTCCAAGATCCAATCGGCGAGCTTGATCACGTCGAGGTTGTGCTCGATGACGAGCAAGGTGTGTCCGTTGTCGAGCAGGCGCTCGAACACGCGTTGCAGTTTGCGGATGTCGTCGAGGTGGAGGCCGGTGGTGGGCTCGTCCATGATGTACAACTTGCGCCCGCCGGTGCGGCCTGCGTTAGTCAACTCGCGCGCGATCTTGATGCGTTGGGCTTCGCCGCCCGACAGCGTGGGCGCGGGCTGCCCGAGCCTAAGGTAGCCGAGTCCGACCTGCTGCAGTTGCCAGAGCGCCTGACCGAGTTTTTCCTCGCGCGGGAAGAAGCGGATGGCTTCGTCGACGGTGAGCTCCAGGACGTCGTGGATGCTCTTGCCGTTCACGCGGACGTCGAGCACCTCGGGCTTGAAGCGGCGGCCGCCGCAGTCGTCGCAGGGAACGTAGACGTCGGCCATGAACAGCATCTCCACCTGCAGGTGGCCCGCGCCCTCGCAGGTTTCGCAGCGTCCGCCGCGCACGTTGAAGCTGAACGTTCCGGGCGTGTACCGGCGTTTGCGCGCGAGCGGCTGGTCGGCGAAGATGCGGCGGATCTCGTCGAACGCTTTGACGTACGTGACGGGATTGGAGCGCGGCGTCTTGCCGATGGGACTCTGGTCGACGAGGACGACGTCGGTGAGGGCGTCCCAGCCGGTGAGTGCATCGAGCTCGCCGGCGCGTTCGCCCAGGTGGCGTTTGGCGCTGTCCTCGCCGTGGAGGCGCGCCTCGAGGGCGCGATACAGGATATCGTGGACGAGCGTGCTCTTGCCGCTGCCCGACACGCCGGTGACCACGGTGAGCGCGCCTAACGGAAACCGCGCCGACACGCCGCGCAGGTTGTGCTCGCGCGCGCCGGACACGCCGATCCACCGCGGGCCTAACGGACGACGCTCGGCCGGCACGGGGATGGCGCGCGACCCCGTGAGATAGCCGCCGGTGAGCGGGCTCGCGGCGGCGCGCGACACGGGACCGGCGAACACGACCTGGCCGCCGCGCTCGCCGCCCGCCGGGCCCAGCTCGACCATGAAGTCCGCCGCGCGAATCGCCTCGAGGTCGTGCTCCACCACGAGCACGGTGTTGCCGGCGTCGCGCAACCGCGCGAGGAGCGCGAGCAGCCGGCCGACATCGCGCGGGTGCAGGCCGATGGATGGCTCGTCCAGCACGTAGAGCGCATCCACGAGGTGCGACCCGAGCGAATTGGCGAGCGCGATGCGTTGGGCTTCGCCGCCCGACAACGTGCGCGCGGCACGGTCTAACGACAGATAGCCGAGTCCGACGTCGACGAGAAAATGTGTGCGGGAGCTCGCTTCCGAGAGCACGTTGTCCGCCACCTGCCGCTCGAACTCGGAAAGCGACAGGTCATCGAGCCAGGGACGCAGCTGGTCGACCGGCAGCGCGCTGACCTGCGCGATCGTCTGGCCGGCGATGCGCACGTTGAGCGCCTCGGGCTTAAGGCGCGTTCCGTGACACGTTGGGCATTCGCGCGCGGTTTGGTACTGCCTGAGGAAGACGCGGATGTACTGCTTGTACCGCTTGTCCTCGAGATCGCGCAGGAACGGGAAGATGCCCTTGTAGCCGCGCTCGCGCGCCTCGAGCAGCAGCCGATGGTGTTCGGCCGAGAGCTCCGACCACGGCGCATCCGCGTCGATGCCGTGACGCTTGGCGAACTCGACTAACGCACGGCGGCGTCCGTCGTAGCGCGGTTTGGTCCACGGATCGATCGCGCCCTCGCGCAGCGAGCGGTCGGGGTGCGGGACGATGAGCTCGAGATCGTACTCGAGCGTCGCGCCGAATCCATTGCACGTTGGGCACGCGCCGCGCGGACTGTTGAACGAGAAGAGTTGCGGCGTGGGCGCGGGCGCGCGCGTGCCGTCGTACGGACACTCGAAGCGCGTCGTGAACTTGAGCACCGAACCGCCCGTGGACTCGCCGGGCGCCGCGAGAAGAACGAAGCACTCGCCGTCGCCCTCGGTGAACGCGGTGCCCACTGCGTCAGCGATGCGTCGCGCACCAGTCGCATCCGCAACGAGGCGGTCGACCACGACGAGCAGCGTGCGGGCGGCGGCAAGGTCGATGGCGGTCGGTCCTTGTGGCGCGACCTCATCGAGGTGAACGGCGACGCCATCGGCAACGACGCGAAGGAATCCCTGCTCGCGCAGACCGGCGGCGATCATCTCGTGCGTGACGTGCTCGCTCACCACGAGCGGAAACGCCACCGAGAAGCGCGATCCGGCGGGAAGTGCGAGCACCGTGTCGGTCACGGATTGGACCGACGACGGACGAATCTCGCGTCCGCACACCGGGCAGAAGGTGCGGCCGATGCGCGCCCAGAGAAGGCGAAGGTAGTCGTAGATCTCGGTCGCGGTCCCGACGGTGGACCGCGACGTCTTCGTGGGATTTTTCTGCTCGATGGCAACGGCCGGCGACAGTCCGTCGATGAAGTCGACGTTAGGCTTTTCCATCCGCTCGAGGAACTGGCGCGCGTACGCCGACAGCGATTCGACGTATCGCCGCTGTCCTTCGGCGTAGATGGTATCGAACGCGAGCGACGACTTGCCGGATCCCGATGGACCGGTGACGACGGTGATCGCGCGTCGCGGGATCTCGAGGTCGAATCCCTTGAGATTGTGTTGGCGTGCGCCGCGAAGGGTGATGTGCGACTTCATCCGCGGGACCAACGAGCGGAGCGCATCATCGCGCGCGTTTGGCGAACGAGCGGTAGGCGCCGAGGAGCGAAATGGCGCCGACGATGGCGAGGATGAGACTCCAGAGTGAGAGTCCCGAGTCGAGGCGTCCGGCGAGCACATTGCCGAACCAGCCGCCTATGAGTGCGCCGACGGCGCAGGTGCACATCGTAAAGAGCGCGCGCCCGCGATCCTCACCCGGGAGGAGCGAGATGGCGATGGCGCCCGAAACAATGCCGATCAGGAGCCAAATCAGAACGCCCACGCGGGCTCCATCGGCAATGCGTCGGTAACGGGACTCTGACCGTTGCGTTCGGTGATCTGCGCGCGCATGTGCTGTTGATAATCTATCAGCGCCCGCGGCTTGCTTGCTTGGTTGGCCCGAAATAGTTTCGATCTGCCGAGTTGGGCGCGAGATACGAGTCGTCGGATCGAGCCCCTCGGTGAGCGTTGTTTCCCTCCCGTGATTCTCTCCAGCTACTGAATGGCCTACGTCCAAATCGGTGATCGACAGTATCCGCTGGTGGCGGGCGAGAATGGGATCGGGAGCGTAGACGGGGCGCGGATACCGGTACCGGCGGGGCTGAACGGGGTGCGAGACCTGTCTGCGGCGATTGAGGTGGAGGCGGACGGCAGCTGCGTCATCAGGCGGGTCGGCAGTCTTGATGTCTCCGTGAACGGCGTGCAACTGGGCGCGGAGCCGACGCCGCTAATCCATGGTGACAAGATCGACGTTGGACCGGCCGAGCTGTTCTTCGGCGATGACCGGAAGGCAGGAAACACCAGCTTCGTGGCAGCCGTAAAGAGGCCTGAGGCCGCTTCGATGCCCGGGGCAAGGCGGATGGGGAGTGTAGGGGCGGGCGCGACGGGCGGTCGCCTGGTGTCGCTGGTTGATGGGCGGGAGTACCTGGTACCGGAAGGCGGGTTGGTGGTGGGTCGCGATCCGACGTGTGATGTGGTGGTGGCGACCGGAGAAGTGTCGCGCAAGCACGCGGTGATCACGGCCGGTTCAGACGGCTACGTGGTCACCGACATGAGCGCGAATGGACTGTCGGTAAATGGGCAACGTGTTGCATCATCATGCCGCCTCGCGCGAGGCGACGTGCTCAAGGTTGGGCCCGAGGAATTTCGGTTTCACGCCGACGTCGCACCGGCACGACCAGTGCTCGCCACGTTGGAGGCGACCAGCAGCGGACTTTTGAAGGGGACCACGTTCGAGATTCGTTCGCACCTCACGCACATTGGCCGCGGTGCGCACAACGAGATCGTGTTGGCGGATGACAGCGTCTCGGATTCGCACGCGAAACTGCAATGGCGAGACGACGGGTGGTACGTGGTCGACATGGGATCGACCAACGGCACGTATGTGGGCGGTCGGCGGATTCTCGGGGAAGCGCTGCTCCAAGGCGCGCCGGACCTGCGCGTTGGCGGAATCAAGTTCATCTTTCGACCGACGGCTGTTGCGGCGGTAGTTACGGCGGGACCGAGCAGTCTTGGGTTGGGCGCCGCTGATATGATGGACACGGACGCAGGAGCCGGCGCCGGACAGACGCGCGCGATTGCCGCGCTGACGCCGGAGCAGCGGGCTCGGTTGATGGCTTCGGCTCGCGCCGGGGCGGGAGGGGATGCAGGATCGGGATCGGCGGGGAGCGAGCCGGGGAAGGCGCAGGAGAGGGAGGCCGGCGTCGTCGGTGAGCGCGAATCGCGTGACCGGCGTTGGCGGCCGTCGCTGCTGTTCTGGATTGTGGTGATCGCGGCGGTGGCGGTGGCTGTGTATCTCCTCTTTTTCTGATGGGGCACGCGTGCAGCTCGAGGTAGGCCAGGGGACTCACACCGGAATGATCCGCACGGGGAACGAGGACAGTTTCTTCTCGGACCTGCCGCGTGGATTGTTCGTGGTCGCCGACGGAATGGGCGGGCACGCGGCGGGTGAAGTCGCGAGCGACATGGCGGTGCGCATTCTATCCGACGAGTTACGGGATGCGAACGCGTTGGCGGATGAGTTGGCGCGCGAGCGCGTGCAGCAGTCGTTGCAGCGCGCGAACCAGGCGATTTATCAGCGGACGCTGACCGAAGTCGACAAGCAGGGCATGGGGACGACGGTGTGCGTGTTGCTGCTGCACGATGCGCACTATCTCATCGGACACGTGGGCGATTCGCGCGTGTACATGCTGCGCGACGGCGCCTTACGGCAGCTGACGAAGGATCACTCGTACGTGCAGGAGCAGGTGGACGCGGGCGTGCTCACGCCGGAGCAGGCGCGGTACCATCCCTACAGCAACGTGATCACGCGGTGTGTGGGCGCGAACACCGATGTGCAGCCGGACCTGTACGCGGGCGACGTGCGGCGCGGCGACACGTTCCTGGTCGCGAGCGACGGCCTAACGGGAATGGTGGACGACCGGCGGCTCGCGCAACTGCTCCAGTCGCGCGCCACCGCGCAGCGGGTCGTGGACGCGCTGATCGCGGAGGCCAATGGTCGCGGCGGGTTGGACAACATCACCGCGATCGTCGTGCGCGTGCTCGCGTTGGACGAAGCGTCCGGCAACGCCGGCGCGGCCGCGACGGACGGTAAGACCGGCGGCTGACATGCCCGACGATACGGTCGGCGCACTCGCGGAGCTCTACCTCGGCAACATCCTCTACGCGTTGGAGCTGGCGGCGCTCTCGTTGGAAGAACAGCGGCGCGGCGAGGACGCGGCCTTCTACCGCGGGATCGCGCGCCGCTTGGCGGACGCGCGCGGCGCCGATCGGGCGCGCGGCGGTTGAATCAGCCGAGCACGGCGCGCAACGCGCTTTCGCCTAACAGAACGGGACGGGCCACGAACACCCGCAGCACGCGTGCCGAGCGATAGAGCTCGTCCGAGAGCGCGGGCAAGTTGATCGAGCCCGGGAGTCCCTCGCGGGTGAGGCGGTGCACCTGTCCGCCGCGCAGCCTAACCGGCAAATCGAGTCCCAGCATCTGCGGCTTCTCGGGAAAATCGAGGAGCAGCTCGCCGGGGGCGAGGCCTAACTGGCGGGCGAGTGCGTCTTCGGTGGCGCGGACGCGGTCGAGCTCGACGGCGATCCAATCGCCCACGCCATCCGGCAAGTCGCCCGCGGCGCACTCGAACGCGCGCTTGTAGAGTCGCCGGTTGCGGAGCGCGTCGAGGAGCGGCGCGTTGCTCGTGTGCTCGAGCACGTGCAGGAGACCTTCGTCGGTGAGCGACGACAGCGCGCGCTCGTCGAGGGCGCCGTCGCGGATCGCGTCATCCACGAGGCGCTTGTACATCGCGGTCGCGCTGCGCACGGCGTGGTGCCAGTACACGTTGCGGTACATCTGGTACTTGGCGAAGAGCAGGGACTCGAGTGCGGAAAGCCCCTTGTCGAGCACACCGATGGTCGTGCGGCCCGGTATCGCCGGTGCGTCGCGGATGACCGTGAGGGCGTTGACGAGGCGGTCGACGTCGATCTCGCCGTACGGCACGCCGCACATGAACGCGTCGCGCTTCAAGTATTCGATCTTGTCGAGATCGAGCGAGCCCGAGATGAGGCCCTGGAGCGGGCTCGTGCTCTGGCCGCGGATGAGCGCGTAGACGCGTTCGGGTGCGTCGCGCGCGATCGAGGCGCGGAGCTCGTCGGCGATCGGGCCCAAGGTGATGAGCGGCCGCGCGGCCACTTCGTGGTGCTGGGCGCCGATCTCCTCGAGCGCGTGCGAGAACGGGTGGTGGCCGATGTCGTGGAGCAGCGCCGCGGCGGTGACGACGCCGCGCTCGTCGGGTGCGATGGCGCCGTCGAGCTCGCGGCGCTCGTCGAGGACGGCGATCGTGCGCCGCGCCAGGTGGTACGCGCCTAACGCGTGCTCGAAGCGGGTGTGGGTGGCGCCGGGGTAGACGAGGTGCGCCAGGCCTAACTGACGGACGTACCGGAGGCGCTGGAACACCGGCGTGTCGATGAGCCGCCGGGCGACGTCATCGAGGACGATGGTGTTCCAGAGCGGATCGCGGATCGACGTCACACGTCGATCATGCGCCCTTGGGACCTGCGTGTTTGACGCCGTCGGACACCGCGTTCGCGAACTGCTCGAAATTCTTGGCGAACATGCCGGCGAGCTTCCGGGCCTGCGCGTCGTACGCGGCCGGATCCGACCACGTACCGCGCGGATTCATCACCTCGGCGGGCACGCCGTGCACCAATTTCGGCACCGCGAGTCCGAAGATCGGATCGGTGGTGGTGGGCACGGCATCGAGCGCGCCCGAGAGCGCGGCGCGCACCATCGCGCGCGTGTAGCCCAACTTCATGCGTGTGCCCACGCCGAATGGGCCGCCGGTCCATCCCGTGTTGACGAGCCACACCTTGGACTTGTGCTGGTCGAGGCGCGCGCCGAGCATCTCGGCGTATTTGGTGGGCGGCCAGACGAGAAAGACGGCGCCGAAGCACGCGCTGAACGTGGCCTGCGGCTCGGTGACACCGCGCTCGGTGCCGGCGACTTTGGCGGTGTACCCGGACAGGAAGTAGTAGAGCGCCTGGTCTCTCGTTAGGCGCGCGATTGGCGGCAGCACGCCGAACGCGTCCGCGGTGAGGAGGACGACGTTCCTGGGGTGTCCGCCGCGTCCGCCCGGTGCGTGATTCCGGATGTACGGCAGCGGATACGACACGCGCGTGTTTTCGGTGAGCGACGAATCGGTGAAGTCGGGGCGGCGCGAATTGGGATCGAGGACGACGTTCTCGAGCACCGTGCCGAACATCTGCGTGGTGCGATAGATGTCGGGCTCGCTGTCCTCGGAGAGGTTGATCGCTTTCGCGTAGCAGCCGCCCTCGAAATTGAACACGCCTTCGTCGCTCCATCCGTGTTCGTCGTCGCCGATGAGCTGGCGTTCGGGATCGGCGGAGAGCGTGGTCTTGCCGGTACCGGAGAGTCCGAAGAACAACGCGCAGTCGCCCTGTTCGCCGATGTTGGCGGAGCAGTGCATGGAGAGCACGTTGGACTTGGGCATGAGGTAGTTCATCACCGTGAACATCGCCTTCTTGAGCTCGCCCGCGTAGCGGGTGCCGCCGATGAGGATCTGGCGCGAGGCGAAGTCGAGGACGATGAACGTGCCGGTGCGCGTGCCGTGCTTGGCCGGGTCGGCCTGCATCTCCGGCACATGCAGCACGCTGAAGTTCGGCACGAAGGTGGGCAGGTCGGTGAGCTCCGGGCGGATGAACATGTTCCGCACGAACAGCATCTGCCATGCGTTAGGCGAGACGTAGCGGACGGAGAGGCGGTGGCGCGGGTCGGCGCCCGTCCAGAGATCCTGGACGAACAGCTCCGGTTGGGCAGCCAGGTAGGCGCGGACGTCGGCCAAGAGCTTCTGGTAGTGCTCGGGCGAAAAGGGGCGATTCACATCGCCCCACCACACGTCGCGCTCGGTGCCCGGTTCCTTGACGAGGAATTTGTCTTTGGGCGAGCGGCCGGTGTGGGGCGTGGTGATGCCGACGAACGGTCCTTTGTCGGCGAGCTGCCCTTCGTCGCGGCGCACGGCGGCCTGGACGAGCTCGGGTGGGACGAGATTCCAATGAATGGTCCCTTTGGGCGCGAGTCCGAGCGCCTCGAGGCCGGTCTTGCCCTTGCGCTCACGCGTTTCAGCGCGGGGCGGAGTCTGCGTTGCCATGTTGGTTCATCTCTGGTGCAAAAGGAATAACCAGCGCCGCTCCATGCCTGCACGGACCGGGCCGGAGCGTCGCTTGTGTGCACATCGAATGTGCGCCGGTTGGTCCCGGTGCTCAATCAGCATATGCAAGAGTGCGCGACGCGTCAATCGCACGACGTTACACCTGCAAGCGATCACCTTGCCGAGCGACGATTGCATACAGCGCGGGCATCAGGAACACGCTGATCAGCAGCCGCGAGAAGAGTCCACCGACGATGACCAACGCAAAAGGCCGCTGCGAATCGGACCCGACACCGTGCGACAGCGCGGCGGGCAACAGGCCCAACGCAGCAACGAGCGCGGTCATCATGATCGGACGCAACCGCAGCACGGCTGCCTCGCGCGTCGCCTCGAGAATGCTCACGCCGCCGTTGCGGAGCTCGTTCGCGTACGAGATGTACACGACGGCCGTTTGCACGGAGACGCCGAAGAGCGCGAGGAACCCGATGCCCGACGAGACGGAGAAGGGCGTCCCGCTGATCAAGAGGGCGACTAACCCGCCAACCGGCGCCGACAGAATCACGCCGAACACGGTAATGAACGGGAACTTGAAGTTGCCGTACAACACGAACAGCAACAGGAAGATCACGAACAACGTGAGCGGAAGAATGACGCGGAGTTGGGCGCGCGACGCCGTGTACTCCTGGTATTCGCCGCCCCACACCACGTGGTAGCCGGGCGGCAACTTGACCGCCGCGCTCACCTGCTGTTGGGCATCCTGCACCGCGCTCGCGAGGTCGCGTCCGTTCACCGAGTACTGGATGCCGATGAAGCGGCTGTTGTCCTGCCGGTAGATGAACGACGCTCCGTTAGACACCTGGACTTGGGCGATGTCCTTGAGCGGGATCTGCTCGCCGTCGGGCGCGGCAACGAGAATGCTGCCGATCTGCTGCGGATTCTCGCGGTACTGCGGTTCCAGTCTCACGACGAGATCGTACAGGCGTTCGCCCTGCTCGACCTGCGTCGCCACGCCGCCGCCGACGGCGGCCTCAATGAGCGCATTCACGTCGCCGGCGTTGATGCCGTAGCGCGCGATCTTCTCGCGATCCACGGCGACCGTTAGGGCGGGCTGCCCGAGCTCCTGCACGAGCGTGAGGTCGCCGAGGCCGCGCACGCGTTCGAGGACCTGCTTGATTTCCTTGCCCTTTTTCTCGAGCACGGTGAGATCGGGGCCGAACACCTTCACGTCGAGCGCGCTCTTGAGACCGGTCTCTGCTTCATCGACGGCATCTTCCGCGGGCTGCGTGTAGTTGAACGTGATGCCGGGAAAGGTCTCGAGCTTCTTGTCGATCGCGTCGATGAGGTCCTGCTTCGAGTGATACGGGCCCGTCCACTCTCCGTACGGCTTGAGCCCAACGTAGAACTCGGCGTTGAAGAAACCGGTGGGATCGGTGCCGTCATCGGGGCGGCCGTGCTCGGAGCCGACGACCGTGACTTCCGGGAACGAGCGCAGGATCGCGCGGATCTTGGGGACGATGGCCGCACTTTCGTCGAATGAAATCGTGTACGGCATCGTCGCGCGCACCCACAGCGCACCCTCATCGAGGTGCGGCATGAACTCGGCGCCGATTACCGGAATGAGGAGGAGCGACAGCCCGAACACCGCGGTGGATACGATGGTCGTGGCCCAGGGACGCGCGAGGCACGCATCGAGCGCGCGCTCGTAGACTCGCCTGACCCAATCGAACGCTTTGTTCCGCCGCTCCTTCACGCCGCGCTTGAGGAGCCACGAGCACGACACCGGAATGAGCGTGAGTGTGACGAGCAGCGATCCGATGAGCGCGAAAATCGTCGTGTCGGCCATCGGGCGGAACAAGCGCCCGGACGGTCCGGCGAGCACGTAGATGGGCAGGAATCCCGCGACGATCACCGCAACGGCGTAGAAGATCGGCCGGTCGACTTCCGCGGCGGCTGCGCGGATCACCTGGATGAGGTTGTAGTCGGTGCCGTGTCTCAGCGCCAGTTGTCGATGGATGTTCTCGACCATGACGACGGCGCCGTCGACCAAGATGCCGAAGTCAATGGCGCCGATGGACAACAAGTTCGCCGGGATGTGTCTGATGTCGAGCCAGATGAACGCGAACAGCAGGGACATCGGGATCGCGACCGCGACGATGAGGCCCGATCGCACGTCGTACAGGAAGAAAATGAGCACGACGATCACGAGCAGGATGCCGCGAATCAGATTGTCTTCGACGGTACGCGTGGTGAGGTCGACGAGGTCGCTCCGATCATAGAAAGGCCGGATGCGGACGTCGCGCGGCAACACGGAGTCGTTGAGCTGTTTGGTCATCGCCTCGACGCGTTTGAGCACCGTTTGTGTCTGCTCGCCGCGGCGCATGAGGATCACGCCTTCGACCGCGTCGTTGGTCTCGTTGAAGCCGAACTGGCCTAACCGTGGCGCGTGGCCGATGACGACGTCGCCGAGATCCTTGACGAGGATGGGCGTGCCGTTGTGCACGGCGACGACAATGTTCGAGATGTCGTCGAGGGTCTTGATGCGCGCGAGACCGCGCACGTAATAGAACTGGCCGCCCTCCGAGTAGAACCCGCCGCCCGCGTTGCCGTTGTTGTTGGCGAGCGCCTGCTGGACCTCGGGGACCGTGAGGCCGGCGCCGGCGAGGCGCGTCGGGTCGAGCAACACCTGGTACTGCATGGTCTCGCCGCCTAACGGAGAGTCGTCCGCGACGCCGCTCACCGACTTGTACGCCTTGGTGATCACCCAGTCGTCGATGTTCTTGAGCTCCATCGCCGAGCGGTCGTTGCTCTCGAGGACGTAGCGGTACACGAGGCCGGACGGCGAGGTAAGCGGCACGAGCCCGGGTGCGACGCCGTCGGGAAGCTGGAGATCGCCGAAGCGCTCGAAGGCCTGTTCGCGCGCGAAGTAATCGTCGGTGCCGTCCTCGAACGTGAGCGTGACATCGGAGAGTCCATAGAGCGAGATCGAGCGGACGATCTTGAGGTTCGGCAGTCCGTTCATCTCGATCTCGATGGGTACCGTGATCAGGCGCTCGACTTCCTCGGAGGCGTGGCCCGGCCACTGGGTGACGATCTCGACCATCGTCGGCGAGAGGTCCGGGTAGGCATCGACTGGCAGCCGCCGGAACGACCAGATGCCGGCGCCGATGAGCAGCAGCGCGAGCAGCGCGACGAGGAATCGCTGACCGAGCGATGCGCCGATGATCCGGTTGATGTACGACTGGCGCGACTCGTCCGGGTTCGGCAGCGCGGGTGGCGTGTAGTCTGTGGGCGTCGTCATTGACTCTGCGCGAACTGGAGGAAGAGCCCGCCCTCGGACACCACCTTGTCGCCGCCCTCGAGACCCGACGCGATCTGGTAGCGGTCGGCGAGGCGTTCGCCTAACGTGACCGACCGGCGCGCGAACGCGCCGTTCGTGTCCTGCACATACACGAACGGATTGTTGTCTTCATCGCGGAGCACGGCGGCCAACGGCACGAGCAATCCCGTGTGCTCGTGGCGCGAGTGCACCGTGACGCGCACGTACATGTCCTTCTTGAGCAGGCGATCGGGATTCGAGACGACCACGCGCGCCGCGGTGGCCTTGGTCGCGGAATCGACCTCGGCCGCGATGTTGTCGACGATGCCGTGGAACACGTTGGTCGACGCGTTGGTGACGACGTCGGCCTGGTCGCCTAACCGAACGTCGGACAGGTCGGACTCGAACACGTTGGTCATGACCCACACGCGCGACAGGTCCGCCACGGTAAAGCAGGGCGTCGTGCCGGCCTGCAGGAGCTGGCCGGGCGTGACGAGCCGTTCGACCACGGTGCCCGCGATCGGTGCGCGGATCGCGCCCTGCACGTTCGCGACGGGCCGGTTTTCCTGGAGCGCCTGAATCGTGGTGTCCTCGACGCCGATCGAGCGGAGCTGCTCGAGCGCGGCGTCGCGATCGGCGTTGGCGGAGACGGCGTCGGTCTGCGCCTGTTCCATGTCGCGGCGCGCGATCGCGTCGTTCTTGTACAATTGTACATCCAGGTCGGCGATGTGCTGCAGGTTGCGCGCGGTGGCCGCGGCCTTCCGGTAGTTCGACACGGCCGCCGCATAATCCGGCGACGACACGTACGCCAGCGCCTGCCCGCGCGACACCGCGTCACCGGGTTGGACGAGGATGCGTGCCACGGGTCCCGAAATGGGCGCCAGGACCTGCGTCGATTGGTCGCCGTCGAACGCCACGGTGCCGGTGGCGTAGACCAACGGCTGATAGCGGGTGGGCTCGACGGTGGTGATCGAGATGCGCTCCCGTTGGGCGGGCGGCAGCACGAGCTCGCCGGGTTTGGCGGCCGGTGCGTTGCCGTAACCGGGCGCGCGTTCGGCGGACGCGGGCGGCGCATCCTTGGAGCACGCGTTCAACGCGACGGCGACGAGAGCGACCGCGGTTGCCGTTAGGCAGACGCGCGGGGAGATGAGCAATCGCAGGTCAGTCATGCGGAACTCCGGATGGTGCGCTCGCGAGCGGCGCGCCGACGGCGAGCTCGAGCTGCGCGATGGCATCGTTCACGGCGCCGAGGGCGTCGGTGAATTGCGTTTGAGCGTCGAGGAAGTCGCGCTCGGCATCGAGGACCTCGAGCGCCGACGACCCGCCGAGCTTGTAGCTGTTGGACGCGATGGTGTAGGCCTGCCGGGCCTCGGGCACGAGCTCGTCGCGCAGGTACTGCGCTTGTTGGAGCGCGGTGGCCGCACCGGCATACGCGACGCGCACCTCCTGATTCACTTGCGCCACGAGATCCCGGTTGGTGGCCGCGAGCTCCTTTTCGTGGTGCGCGGCCTCGGACACCTCCCCGCCGGTGTGCTGCCAGAAAAAGAGCGGGAATCCAATCCCGATGCCGGTGTCGTACGTGGCCGGCGTGCCGACGACGTTGAGCCGCGTCACACCCACGCTGATGTCGGGGAGCCAGAATTCCTTGGCCAGCGTGGTGGCGGCGCTGGCGCCGGCCCGTTGGGCGGTGAGGCTGCGCAGCTCGGGACGGTGCTCGGCGGCGCGCTGCTCGAGCACCGACAACTCCGGCAGCGCGGGCGGAATCTCGAGCGAATCCGCGGGCGTGATGTTCGCGCCTAACAGGCGCCCCATGAGCCGGTTGAGCGACGCCTTCGCGTTGGCCACATCGCGCTGGCCGGCGATGAGATCGTTCTGCGCCTGCGCGACATCGACCTTCGCCTTGATCACATCCAGCTTGGGGCTCGTGCCGCCCTCGTACCGCGCTTGTGTGCGCGTGAGGAAATCCTCCGCGAGCTGCTTCGCCACCTGAAAGTCTTCCAGGTGACGCAACGCAACGAGCAGCGAGTCGTACGTCTGCGATGTCTGCGACGCGAGCTGCTGCTTGAGCTGCAGGTACGACAACTCGGCGGTTTGCACATCGGCGGTGGCCACTTTGCCGCGCAATCTGATGCGGTCGGGGAAGGGGACCGTGAGATTGAGCGCATAGTCGTGCTCGCTGGCCGAGCTCGGACTCAGCGCGCCGTTCTGCCCAACGATCGTGGCCGAGAGCGACGGATCGGGAATGGCCACGGCTTCCGTGTGACGCGCCCGCGCTTGTTCGGTTTGCTCGAGCGACGCGATCAGCGTCGGGTTGTGCGCGAGCGCGGAGTCGATGGCTTGCTGGCGTGTGATGACCAACGTTGGACCGCTGTCCGTGAGGATCGCCGGGGGCGGATGCTGCGCCTCCCCGCGGATGCGATTCATCTCACGCGCGATGCGCGCCGAGTCGGCGACGACCGCGCTATCGGCGCGGGCGGCGGAATCGGAGCGGGAGCGGGGCACCGGCTGCTGTGCGTGCACCGCGACCGCCGACGCCACCGTCAGCGCTCCAACGACCGTTCCCACGTGCATGTGTCGTCCTCGTCCTGGTGTGCCCTGAGGGCCGGCACTGGACCGGGATTCGGCACCCGCTCGCGGATGGCGCGCGGGCGCACGACGGCTCAGGCCGGCGGCGGTGAGTCTCCCGTTAGGCGCGAACGGCGCCGGCGCGGACGGCCCGTGGGCCGCGACACGCCGGCGTCCCGCCTAACGGGACGCGACGAGGAGGAGCGGTGGTGCGCGGGGCGCGTGCGGCTCGATGCCGCGTGCGCGCGGAAGGACTACAGTCTGCGCGACGCGCAGTGGCGCGAAGCGCTCGACCGCCGGCGTGGGCCGCTCGATGCGCGACGGCAGTCCGTTCGCGCCGATCTGCAGCGCGAGACACGCCGGGCAATCGTTCGGGTTGTGGCTGTGGTGCAGGTGAATGCCCGCATCTTCCACGTGCGCCGCGGCACTGTGCGACGCCAGCGCCTCGGCGGCCGGCGCGATGCCGACGGCGACGACCTGCGCGATGAGCAGGACGAGGCCGGCCAAGCGCGTCAGCCGCGAGCGGCTCGAGCGGAAGGTGGCGAACACACCCGTCATACGCACAAAGTAGCGGGGGCGCTGGTGGCTGTCACGCGCCGGGCATCAAACGCTTGACGGCGTACGCGACCGCTCACGGCTGCGGCTTGAGGATGTCGAGGGGGTCGACGGGCCGCCCCTCGGGGCGCATCTCGAAGTGGAGATGCGGTCCCAACTCGGGGTCGGTCGAGCCCACGTAGCCAATGATGTCGCCCTTGCCGACCACGTCGCCTTTCTTGACGGTGACTTTCTCGAGCGAGCCGTACACCGAGTAATCGCCGCCCGGATGCTCGATGATCACCGTGAGGCCGTACGTGCCGAACGGCTCGGCGACGCGCACCTTTCCGGCGGCGACTGCGTGCACCTCGGCGCCCTCGGCGGCTTTGATGCCAATGCCGTTCCAGCGAACCGTGGTGTTGTTGGGATTCACCACGCGTCCGAAGCTGTAGAGCAGGGACCCGTCCACCGGCCAGTCGAGGCGGTTGGCGCTGTTGAACACGCCGGCCGACCGCGGCGCGTTAGGCGACGCGCGCTCGGCGCGCAGGCGCGCGGCCTCGAGTGAGGCGATCACGTTCGTCAGCCGTCCTTCGTCGCTCGCGAGCTGCTGGATGCGACGGTCGGTGAGGCGCGCGTTGCGTTGGGCATCGCGCAGGCTCGCCGCCTGTTGGGACTGCAGGTCGCGCAGGTGCTTCTCTTCGTCGGCCTTTTCCTGGCGGTTCTCCTCCATGTCGCTCTGGAAGCGCACGAGGTTGCCGCGCTGGCGGTCGATCTGGTTGCGCAGATCCTCCACGCGGTGCACCAGCACGCGGTCGCGGAGCGCGATGAGGTGCAGGTACTTGTAGCGCGCGATGAGGTCGCCGAAGCTGTTGGCGGAGAGCAGCACCTCGAGCGAGAAGAGGGGGCCGCGCTTGTAGATGTCGACCAGCCGGCGTTGGAGGATCACGCGCTTGAGCGTGAGCTCGTCCTGCGCGTCGACCAAGTCGGACGTGGTGCTCGTGACTTCGGCGTTGATCGCGTCCAGTTGGGCATCGAGAGAGCGGACGACGCCGGCGGTCATGTCCGCTTCGCGATTCAGGTTGTCCACTTCCTCCGACAGGTCGTGCACCGTGTTTTGCAGCGACTGGCGCCGCTGCTCCAGGCGTTGGCGCTCGGCGCGGAGCGCGTCGAGCTTGGCGCGCTCGGTCTTGAGGCGGGCTTCGGGACTGTCGGTGGATTGTTGGGCGGCCGCGGCTTGCGCGTGCGCGATTGACGGATGGGCGCCGGCTGCGAGCACGAGCAGCACGAGGACGGCGAGGCGCCAGGCGTGGCCAGGCTCAGACATCGCGGAGGTGCCGGCCCACGGACAGCGCACTGCCCAAGAGCCCGATCACGCCGCCGGCCAGTACGCCTAACGCCGCCGAGCCAGACTGGAAGAACGCGCTCGAAATGCCTAACGTTTGGTCGACGAGGCGGTAGGCGATCCACGCGAGCGCCAGCGCGAGCAGGCCGCCGACGACGCCCTTCGCGAACCCGTCCACGAGGAACGGCCGCCGCACGAACGCGTCGGTCGCGCCGACGAGGCGCATGATCGAGATCTCGCGCGCCCGCGCGAGCACCGTCATGCGAATGGTGGACCCGATGATGATCACCGCCACGCCGGCAAACGCGATGCCTAACACAAGCCCCGTGGCGCCGGCGATGTTGCGGATGTTGTACAGCTTCTGCACCCATTCTTCGCCGTAGCGCACGTCGTCGACGAACGAGTACGTCTTCACGCGCTCGGCCACCGCGCGCACCGTGGCCGGATCGCGATAGCCGGGCTTGAGCCGGATCTCGAGCGAGGCGGGCAGCACCGCGGCGTCGAACACGTCCTGGAATTCGCCCATCTCCTTGCGCGCGCGCGCGAGCGCCTGCTCGGGCGTGATCATGTCGACGCGCGCCACTTCCGGGAACGACGCGATGTCACCAACGGCGGCCGACACGGCCTCGACGGGCGTGCCGTCGGCCAGGAATGCGCGAATCTCGACGCGCTCCTCGACGTGTCTCAGCGCCTCGCTCACGTTGAGCGCCACGAGGCCGAAGAGCCCGAACGCGAACAAGCTGAAGGCGATGGTGAGGACGCTCAGCACGCTCAAGAGCGGCGCCCGCTTGAGGCCTAACGAGACTTCTCGGAGGGTGAGGCGCATCAGACGGCGGGCGGAGACGACTGTGCGGCGGCTTCGGCGGAGTCGAACACGATCTGTCCGCGATTCATTTCGATCACGCGGTAGTCCGAGCGCCGCACCAGCTCCAGGTTGTGCGTCGCCATGAGCACCGCGGTGCCCGAGGCGTTGATGTCGCGCAGAAGCTGGAAGATGCCGCGCGTCGCGCGCTCGTCGAGATTGCCGGTGGGCTCGTCGGCGATGAGCAACACCGGGTCGTTCACCAGCGCGCGCGCAATGGCAACGCGCTGCTGCTCGCCGCCCGACAGCTCGCGCGGGAAACTCGTCCCCTTGGAGGCGAGGCCGACCTGCGTGAGCAGCCGTGACACCTTGGCCGGAATCGCATCGCGCGGCGTGCCTGTCACCTCGAGCGCGAACGCGATGTTCTGCTCGGCGCTCCGGTCCTCGAGCAGACGAAAATCCTGGAAGACGATGCCCAACCGGCGACGAAGCTTCGGAATCTCGCGGCGCCTGATCTCCGTGGACCGCATGCCGCCCACCCGGACCTCGCCCGACGTGGGTCGCTCCTCCATGTACACGAGCTTGAGGATGGTCGACTTGCCCGCGCCGCTCGGGCCGGTGAGGAAGGCGAACTCGCCCTTCGCGACCTGAAAGGAGGCGTTGTTGAGGGCGACGCCGGTGCGGGGATATTCCTTCGTGACGTGCGAGAAGCGGATCACTGGCTGGCTACTGGAAGCTGGGACTGAAGCGGCGGCGAATCATTGCCCGGCGGTCGCGACCATTGCCGAGGTCGCTCGGCTCGCCGGAGCCGCCTTCCAGTCCAATGACTACAGACCCTCGTCATCCGTTACGTCATCATTTCAACGCCTGGCTTGCATCGGCGATGAGATCATCGACGTCTTCGATGCCGACGCTGATCCGGACGAACCCGTCGGGGACGCCAATCGCGGCGCGCTCGGCGGGCGTCATGGAAGCGTGTGACGTGAATCGCGGCTCCGACACGAGCGTGTCCACACCGCCCAGGCTTGGCGCGTGGGTCATCACCCGTAGACGGCTGATGAACCGCTCGGCCGCGTCGCCACCGCCGGCCAACTCGACCGCCATCATACCGCCGAAACCATCCAGAGTTGCACGCGCGACCTCGTGATCGGGGTGCGACGGGAGGCCGGGGTAGTGGACGCGCGCAAATTCCGGCCGTTCCGCGCACCACTGGGCGAGACGCATCGCGTTCTCGTTGTGCCGGTGGAGCCTAACGTCGAGCGTCTTGATACCGCGCTCGAGCAGCCAGCACGCGAACGGGTCAGGCGCCTGACCCCAAACCATCATCTTCTGCCGCACTTCCTCGATGTACGAGGCCGTACCCATCACCGCGCCTGCCAACACATCGTGGTGGCCATTCAGGTACTTGGTGGCGGAATGGATGACGACGTCGGCGCCGTACTCGAGCGGCCGGAAGTTGACTGGCGATGCGAACGTCGAGTCCACGACAAGCGCGAGTCCCATCTCCTGCGTGAGGTAGCTGATGGGACGCAGGTCGATCACGCGACACGATGGATTGACGGGCGTCTCGACGAAAATCGCGCGCGTGTGTTTGCGCACGCGTTTGCGCCATACACGCGTCTCCATCGGATCGACGAGCGTCACCTGAATGCCCATCGCTTCGAACTCGCGCGTGAAGAGTCGGTGCGTCCCGCCGTAGATCCATTCGCTGGCGAGGAGGTGATCGCCCGGGCGCAGCAGCGCGAGCATGGCGCACGTGGTGGCGCCCATTCCGCTCGCGAGCAAGAGCGACGCTTCCGCTCCTTCCAACATGGCGAGCCGTTTGTGCAGCAGCTCGCTGTTGGGATTATTGCCGTAGCGCGGATAGCGCAGGCCTTCTTCGGTTCCGACTTCCTGAACGAAGTTGACCGATTGGTAGAGCGGTGTTACGACCGGCGTGTCGGTCTCGTGCGGATCGCGGCCGCCGTGGATCGCGAGCGTGGAGAATCCTTGCCGGCGTCGGCGAGGCATCATAGTGGCTCCACCGTCACGCGAGCGTCCCGCGGCGTGGCGGGTTGTCGGTGTCAACCTTCACGACTGTGATGATCTCAGAGGGTGACGCGCCTGCGATGTCGCGGAGGATCACATCGCCGCGCGGCAAGTCATCACTATAGTGCAGCGTGGCCAGCTCGTGGCGCCTCGGGCCGTGCACCCACACCAGCTCTCCATCCATCAGAAGTCGGCGACGCGCGTCATCGGGATTGATCCAGATGGCGGACCCGCGCTCCGCGTCTCCAGTTCTCGTGGCGATGAGGCGCATCACGCGCAGGGGCGCGTTCGTGCGCTCGCTCACGCCGTGCCGCCAACCGCGACGTAGCCTTCGTCGAATCGCATCACGAGACGGCGGCGACAGAGCGCGTCCAACGCTTCGCGAACCTGGTCGACTTCGTATCCCGTTTCGCGCGCGAGGTCGGCGGGCACGGCGCGTCCTAAACGACACATTGCTTCCCAGGCGCGTCGCTCGCGATCACCGATGGTGCCGACGAGCATGGTCGAGCCTTCACTCGATTGCGCGACAATCGCGAGACCGTGGCGGTCGAGCACCGTCTCGATGGCGTCGAGATGCGATTCACTGATGCCGCGGAAGAGAAAATACGCTTCGCGTCGCGGGAGATCGTCGGCGATCGTCGCGTCGTACCGCATGAGCAGTTTGGCGACGACCTCATCGGCGCATGAATAGTCGAGCAAGCCGACATACGAGAAGTCGATCACGGTGAGCGTGCGATCGCCAAGCTCGGCCAGTTGTTTTTCGATCCCATCGCGTACCGCAGCCCCGGTTGGGCGGGTGACGAGGTCGGTGTAGAGGTCGCAGACGGTGCGACGCAAGACCGAGCTGAGGTCGATGTGATTGATCACCTGTCGGCGATCCGCTCCGGGATGGTGATTTGCATTTGCGCTCCCGGAAAGTATGGGAGCTTCTCCTCCAAGGGAACGTCATCGTCCCAACTCGGGACGATCGCGATGCGAGCCGTCCCCGAGCGGACGGAAAGTTTGCCGTCCCACCGACCAATGTAACGTCGAACACCGGCTAAACCTTGGCCGCGACCCGGATCACGAAACCGGCTGACACCGCGGATCACCGCTTCCTCGAGCGCCATGCCGTCGTCCCACCGATCGCCGCGCGATCTGCCCTGTGCGGTTTCGAGCGACTCGCGGAATCCGACGCCGGCGTCGCACACCGCGATCACCACGACGCGACGCCCGAGTCGTTTTTGCCAACGGTAGGTTTGCACGGCGACCCATCCGCCGCGTCCGGCGTGCTCGACGATGTTCTGGCACGCCTCGCTCAACGTCATTGCGAAGCCCATCGTGGCTTTCGCGTCGATGTTGAGCTCTTTGACGAGAATGGCCTGCGATTTCTGCTGGATTCGCCCAACGACGTCGTGGACATCTTCGCTCTTGGCGACGGGCGTGATCTCGAGCAGTACATCGGACTCGGTGCTGGGCCGTCCTCTCGGGACCGTGCCGTGCAGCTCGAACGACTCTTCGGCGAATCGAAAGAAGCCGGTGCGCGACCAGTACGAGCTCGTGTCGTCGGACTCGGGCACGTAGAGGGCGGGGCGTTCCGCGCGCGTTTGGGCGAGCGTGAGGAGGGCGGTGAGTCCGTACGGCGACGCCCAACGGGTGTGTCGCGCGTCGAGCAAGACCTTGGCGTCCTGGGGCACCGCAGCCAACTGCTCGAGCACCGTCTCGAACGTCTTGTCATCCAGCGATGGCGGGACGTTGAGAACGGTGGTCATTGCGTGATGAGCTCTCCGCGCAGGTGATGGCTAAGTCCGGTGGCGCCGCGGTATTCGGCGTTTCGCGCCGCGGCGCGATGTGCCACGCGCATCGCGTCCGCCAAAGTATCACCTGCCAACAAACGGGAAAAGTAGGTTGCGCCCCAGACGTCGCCGCATCCGGTGGGATCGCCGCGCGGCACCACGTAAGGCGGAGCCACGAGAGCGGTGCGGATGGGTCCGGACGCTGCGCCGATCATTGGACGTCGCGCGAGATCGCCGATGCCGTCGAACGAGTTGTCGGTGAAGTACACCGCGCCGCGGCTGCCGAGCGTGACGATGAGAGAGCGAACACCGCAGTGCAACGCGGTCGCGGCGAGCGCCATGGGATCGGCGGCCATCATCGTGACTTCGTCTTCGTTCACTTGCAGCAGGTCGAAGCACCGGCACCAATCGGAGACGCGATCGAGCGGTTGCAACGTGCGCCATCCGGTTGGCAGCACGGACATGACGAGCATGTGCAGATCACAATAGATGGGACCGCGAAAGTGTTGTCGAATGAGTTGACACGTTTCGAGGTCCAACTCCCAGCCGCTCAGGAAATTGATGTACAGCGCGTCGAGATCGGCGAGCAGCGGTTTGAGTCCGAGCCAGTTCCAGCCCGGGATGCCGCCGGTGAGGCGTTCGGACCGGCGCTCGTGCGTTTCGTAGCGCAGCTCGACGCGGTTGTTGGGGTAGGGGACCTCGATGAGCGATGCGTTAGGCGCGGTGTGCCGCAGCGTGCCCATGAATTCGCGCGCGCGCTCAATGAGGTCGTGCCCAACTTTGATGAGGGGGACGATCTGCCAGTCGTCGCTGAGCGCCGCATCGAGGCCGCTCAGCGCGTACGTGATGCCGCCCCATTCCTCGACCGGCGCGCTGCGGGGATCGCGTCCGTAGATCGTGTCCCAAACGAAGGTGCCGATGACGCCGAGCGATCGGACGGCTCGCACGGTCAGGTTCCGCCTAACTTTTGTTGCTTGAAGGTGGCCACCGCGCCGACGACACCGGCGGTGCCCTCGAGCGCGCCGGGGACAATGCGACACGCGGCGACCGCGGGGCGGAACGCGCGGCGCTTCACTTCGGCGCGGAGCGGCTCGAAGAGGCGATCGCCGGCGCGCGTGACGCCGCCGGTGATCACGACGACATCGGGATTGACGGTGTTGAGCAGGTTCGCGATGCCGGTGCCCAAGAAACGCGCGGTGTCGCGCACGACCTCGAGCGCGAGCGCGTCGCCGCGGTGCGCGGCTTCGTACACGGTCGCGGCCGTAAGGAGGTCGAGGTCGCCCTTCACCATCTTGTGGAGCGCCGAGACTTCATCGCGCTCCAGCGCTTCGCGTGCGCGCAGCGCAATCGCGGGTCCGGACGCATACGCCTCGAGGCATCCATAATTGCCGCATCGACAATAGCGGCCGGTCGAGTCGATCGTGGTGTGGCCGATCTCGCCCGCGACGTCGGATGATCCGTGATACAACTTTCCGCCGATCACGATGCCGCCGCCGATGCCGGTGCCGATCGTGATGCCGACCACGTTGCGCCCTCCCTGCGCGGCGCCGCGCCACCATTCGCCCAGCGTCGCGCAATTGGCGTCGTTGTCGAGCGTAGCGGGCAGCCGGATGCGATCGGAGATCGCGTCGCGCAGCGGGAAGTCGCGCCAGCCCAAGTTAGGCGCGACGACCACGACGCCGCGCTCGCGGTCCAACGGACCGGGCGCGCCGATGCCGACGCCGAGGAAGTCGTGCGTTTGGGCGTCGTGCGAGGCGATCACGTCCGAGATCACCTGCGCGATCATCGACACGATGCGGTCCACCACGGCTTCCGATCCGCGCTCGGCGTGTGTGGGCTCGGAGCGGATGGCGAGCTCGCGGCTGCCGTCTTCGGGCATCGCGCCGACGACGATGTTGGTGCCGCCCAGATCGACGCCGAGGATGTAGCGGGTTCGGGCTTTGGTCATGTCGGTGCGCGCAGGAGGATGGCCGGCAGGTCTCGCGAAAAGTAAGCGGAATCAGTGCGGCGGACAGGACGGTACTAGCGCGTGGCCTGGGCCGCGATCAACGATACCGCCGTGTCCACACGCTCGATGCTCAAGTCGTTCATGCACCGCCAGTGTCCGAGCGGGCAGACTCGCGGGCCATGATGGTGGCACGGCCGGCACGGGAGTGTTTCGACGCCAAGCGTCATCGAATGCGGCGCAAGCGGACCGAATCCGAACTCCGTGACCGTGGGGCCGAAGATAGTAATAGTAGGCGTGCCGACGGCCGAGGCGAGGTGCTGCGGCAGGGAGTCGTTGGTGACGAGGATGATCGCGCGCCGAATGAGCTCCGCCGACGCAAGGAGGCGGAGCCGGCCGGTTGCGTCGATGGTGTCGGCGCCGGCGACATCAGCGATCGCGCGGGCGAGCTCGGCGTCGTCCGGGCCGCCTACGATCGCGATGCGGAAGCGCGATGCGAGGCGCTCGGTGAGCTCTCGATAGTAGGGCCATCGCTTGGTGCCCCAGATGCTGCCGGGTGCCAGCGCGACGATCGAGCGATCGGACGGATGCCGGGCGAGCAGGGCATCGACGGCGCGGCGGTCGTCGTCGCCGGGATAGAGATGCGGGATGATCGACGCCGCATCGCTCGGCGCCGAGGGGAGTCCGCCGCCTAACGAAAGCAAACGCGCCGCGTGGTGCTCGCCCATCCGGCGTGGAATGCGCTCTGTGTAGAGCACGCGGCCCGCGGCGTCGTCGAATCCCGTGCGCGCGGGGACACGCGCGAGAACGGCGAGCGCCGCGCTGCGCAGCGAGCCTTGCGCGAGGTAGGCGTGCGTGTCTCGTGGATCGTCGCCGCGCTCGCGCCACGACGCGCGGATGCGCGCCGCCGTGCGGGCGAGTCCGGCGACACCGCGATCCGCTCCCGATTTGTCAAACACGATCATATGCCTAACGTTAGGATCGTGCGCCAGCAACGGGGCGGATGCGCGCGTCGTCACCACGTCCACCGGGCCGCGTCGCGCGAGCTCGGCCAGGAGCGGCGTGGTGAGAACCGTGTCGCCGAGGAACGAGGTTTGGATGACGAGGGAGGTGGTCACCGTTGGGCGGACTCACTCCACCTGCAGCACCGCCAGGAAGGCTTCCTGTGGAATCTCGACCGAGCCGACCTGCTTCATGCGCTTTTTTCCTTCTTTTTGCTTCTCGAGAAGCTTGCGCTTGCGCGTGACGTCGCCGCCGTAGCACTTGGCGAGCACGTTCTTGCGCAGCGGTTTGACGGTGGTGCGCGCGATGACCTTGGATCCGATCGCCGCCTGGATTACCACCTCGAACAGTTGCCGAGGGATGAGCTCCTTGAGCTTGTCCGCTACCTTGCGCCCCCACTCGTACGCTTTGTCGCGGTGGATGATCACCGAGAACGCGTCGACCGGGTCGCCGTTGATGAGCATGTCCAGCTTGACGAGCTCGCTCGCGCGGTACTCGAGCATCTCGTAGTCGAGGCCGGCGTAGCCGCGGCTCACCGTCTTGAGCTTGTCGTAGAAGTCGAGGATGATCTCGCCTAACGGAAACTCGAAGTCGAACTCGACGCGGCTGGCGTCGAGGTAGCTCATGTTGCGGTACACGCCGCGGCGCTCGGTGCCCAACGCCATGATCGCGCCGATGTAGTCCGCCGGCGCGACGATGCGCGCTTTGACGAACGGCTCCTCGATGCGGTCGACCTCCGAGCCGTGCGGCATCGTGGACGGGTTCTCGATCACCTCCATCGCGCCGGTCGTGCGGTACACGTGGTATTCCACGTTCGGCACGGTGGTCACGAGGTCGAGATCGAACTCGCGCTCGAGGCGCTCCTGCACGATCTCCATGTGCAAGAGTCCCAGGAAGCCGCAGCGGAACCCGAAGCCTAACGCTGTCGACGTCTCGGGCTCGTAGTGCAGCGACGCGTCGTTGAGCTTGAGTTTCTCGAGCGCGTCGCGCAGCTCCGGGTACTGGTTGGCGTCCGTCGGGTAGATGCCCGCGAACACCATGGAATGGATGTCCTGATAGCCGGGCAACGGAGCGGCGGCGCGGTTGTCGGCGTCGAAGATCGTGTCACCGACACGCGTCTCCTGCACGCGTCGCACGTTGGCCACGACGTAGCCCACTTCGCCGGGCGACAACGAGTCGCTTTTCACCTGGCGCAGTTGGTTGTAGCCGACTTCGTCCACCTCGTAGGTCTCGTTGCTCGCGCCGAAGGCGATGTTCATGCCCGGACGCAGCACGCCATCCACGACACGTACCGTCGGAATCGCGCCGCGGTAGCGATCATAGTACGAGTCAAAGATGAGTGCGCGCATCGGTGCAGCGGCGTCGCCCTCGGGCGGCGGAATCTTGCGCACGATCTGCTCGAGCAACGCGTCGATGCCTAAGCCTTCCTTGGCGCTGACGAGGAGAATGTCATCAGGGTCGGCGCCAATGAGATCGTGCACTTCTTGCTTGCGGCGATCCGGCTCCGCACTCGGCAAGTCGATCTTGTTGAGGACAGGGACGATCTCGAGTCCCGCGTCCAGCGCGAGAAAGAGGTTGCTCAGCGTTTGCGCCTGGATCCCCTGTGACGCGTCGACGACGAGAATGGCGCCCTCGCATGCGGCGAGGGATCGCGACACCTCGTACGTGAAGTCGACGTGTCCCGGTGTGTCGATGAGGTTGAGCTCGTACGCCTGACCGTCACGCGCGCGATAGGTCATGCGCACGGCGTTGAGCTTGATGGTGATGCCGCGCTCGCGCTCGAGGTCGAGCGTGTCGAGCACCTGCTCCTTCATCTCGCGCTTTTCCAACGTGCCCGTGGCTTCGATCAACCGGTCGGCGAGTGTCGACTTGCCGTGGTCGATGTGCGCGACGATGCAGAAATTGCGAATGTGATTCTGTTTCACGGGCTCCCGGGACCGGGCTGTCGAATGAACGCGAAATATAGTCGTGCGAGGGGTGCAGTTCGCGGCGTTTGCTCCAAGAAGCTGCGTTTGAATTTTGATCGCCCATGAGAGAGACAATCGGGAAGCGGGAAGCGCTCGCTGTCGCTCGCTGGGGGAAGCGCTCCGCTGGGGGAAGCGGCGGCGACGCCGCCTGGGGGACTGGAAGGACATCAGTTGTCTCTGGGTGGAGAGTGCCGCATCGCGCGGGCTCGCGCATGGCACTTCAGTCCCGCAGACCATCGATGTTGTTCCATTGCCTCAGGCGGCGTCGCCGCCGCTTCCCCCAGCGCAGCGCTTCCCCCAGCGAGCGACAGCGAGCGCTTCCCGCTTCGCCACGTCTTTGCGACCACAAACTCAGTTACGGTTCACTGGTCTGAGCGCGTTGCGCTACCTTAGAGCGCCGACCAACGGCTAATTTGCACGTCCATGTCGTCGACACGTCCGGACCTGCTCGACCCATCCACGATCGCGGCGCTGGGGCGCATCGAGATCGTGGCGCGCTGGATTGTGGACGGGTTTCTCACCGGGTTGCACCGATCGCCGCGCAAGGGGTTCTCGGTGGAATTCGCCGAGCATCGGCCGTACTTGCCGGGCGACGAGCTGCGCTACGTGGATTGGAAGATCGCGGCGCGCGCGGACAAGTGGGTAGTGAAGCAGTACGAGGAAGAGACGAACCTGCGTGCGACCATCGTGCTCGACGTGAGCCGGTCGATGGCCTGGCGCGGCGACGAGTCTCGCCTCACCAAGCTGGCGTACGCCGAGCGATTGGCCGCGGCCATCGCGCTCTTGTTTCTGCGCCAGCGGGATGCGGTCGGGCTCGTGCGCTTCGACGATGCGGTGCGCAGCGCGGTGCCTCCGCGCGTGCGCACGGGACAATGGCAGCGGATCGTCGCGGCACTCGACGATCCGGGCGCAGGGCGCGCGTCGTTCGCGCCCATCGCGCTCGAGCAGGCGGGACGGCTCATCGTGCGGCGCGGCATGATCGTGCTCATCTCCGATCTGCTCATGGATCCGCCCGATGTGATCGCGCGTGTGCGCGCGCTCCGGCACGCGGGGCACCACGTGGCGGTGCTGCACGTGATGGACCCGGCGGAGCGCGATCTCCCCGCGCGCGGTGATGCGTTGTTCGTGGATCCGGAGAGCGAGATCGAGGTGCCGGCGGCGTCGGCGGACGTGCGCGCGGCGTACCGCGAAACGGTGGACCGTGCGTTAGGCGAGTGGCGCGACGCGCTCGCGGGCGTGGGCGCGGCGTACGAGGTGGTCACCACCGATGCGCCGTTCGGCGTGCCGCTCCGGCGCGCCTTTGCCGTTAGGCAGCGGCTCCCGTGATCGATTTCCTCTCGCCGCTGTGGCTTGTGGCGGCCGCGGCCGCGGCCGTGCCGCTCTTGCTGCACCTGCTCAGGCGGCGCATCGGCGTGCGCGTCGAATTTCCGGCCGTGCGCTACCTCGCGCGTGCCGAGAAAGAGCACAGCCGCAAGCTCAGGCTCCGCAATCTGCTCCTGATGCTGCTGCGCATGGCGATCGTCGTCTGCATCGCCGCCGCGGCGGCGCGGCCGGTGCTGCGTGTGTCCGGAGCGGGGCACGCGCCCACGGCGCTGGCGGTCGTGTTGGACAATTCGCTGAGCACGTCGGTGATCGTGTCGGGACACCCGGTGCTGGACGATCTGCGCGCGCGCGCTTCGCAGGTGGTGCGCGGCGCGTCGCCCGACGACCGCGTATGGCTGGTCACCGCCGACGGCGTCGTGCGCGGCGGATCGCGCTCGGCGATTCTGGATGACATCGCGCACGCGGAGCCGTTGGCCGGGGCCGGAGACGTGGAAGACGCGACGACGCGCGCCAGCACGGTGGCGGTGAGCGCCGCGCTGCCCGAGCGCGAAGTGGCGGTAGTGACCGATGGCCAGGCTACCGCGTGGGCCGAGCCGGTTGCGTTAGGCGCGGTGAACGTGTTCGCGTACCGGCCGGCCGGCGACGCGCCGCCCAACCATGCGGTGGTGGACGCGCGCGCGCAGCCGGCGCGGTGGACGCCCAACGGAGCCGTCGAGGCGCGCGTGATGACGCCCGATTCCGCCACCTACCGCATCACGCTCGAGGGCCGCACCCTGGCGCGCGGCACCGTGACGCGCGACGAGCCGGTGCTCGTGCGCGCCGAGCCGCCGGAGCGCGGCTGGACCGCGGGATCGGTGGAGCTCGAGCCCGACGAGCTGCGCGGCGACGACGTGCGCTGGTTTGCCACGTGGATCGGACCCGCGCCGGCGGTGCGTGTGGCGCCGTCGGCGGGGCCGTTCGTATCGAGCGCGATCGAATCGCTCATCCAAGCGGAGCGCGCGCGCACCGGCAGCGACATCACGATCGCGTCGGCCGACGAAGTCACCGCGCTGCCGGCGCTCCTCGTCGCCCCATCGGATCCCGTGAAGCTGGGCGCCGCCAACCGCGCGCTCGAACGGTTAGGCATTCCCTGGCGGTTGGGCGCGGCGCGCCACGGCGAAACGACCGTGCGCGGCGCGAACGGATCGCCGGTGCCGCTCGCCGACGTCAACGCCACCGTGCGCTACCCGATCACGTCGCGCGCCGGTGCGCGATCCGATACGCTCGCCACCGCGACGGGCGAGCCATGGATCGTGAGCGGACCGGGCTACGTGCTCGTCGGCTCGCCGCTCACCCCGGATGCCACCACGTTCCCCGTGCGCGCCGCGTTCGTGCCCTGGTTAGGCGACGTGCTGTCGCAGCGCTTGAGCGCGGATGCGGGCACGGTGCTCGCGACCACACCCGGGGCGATGGTCGTCCGCCCAACGGGCGCCGACGCGCTCGAGCTGCCGGACGGCGACCGCGTGCCGCTGCCCGACGACTCGCTGGCAGCACCGGCGCGGCCGGGCGCCTACTTCTTTCTTCACGCAGGCACTCGCACGGGCGCGCTGGTCGTGAACCCCGAACCGTCCGAGTCCGACTTGCATCGCCTCGACCCGACGGCGCTCGCCGCGCGGCTGCGCGGGCGACATGTGACGACCGCCGAAGATGGCGCGCAATTCACCACGGCGGTGTTCGCCACGGCACCGCGGCGCCCGCTCGCCGCGCCGCTCCTCGCGGCGGCACTCGTCGCGCTCGTGGCCGAGTCGGCCATGGCGCGCGGCAGCCGCGCCACCGCCGCCTGATGCCGCTCCCCCGCCTGCTCGACGCCATCGAGTCGCTGACATCGTTCGCGCGACTCCTCAATACGGTGCCCGAACCCGGACACCGCCTCACGATCGGCGGGTTGCCGGGGTCGAGCGACGCCGCGCTCGTTGCAGCGTTAGGCAGAAAGTTGGGCCAACGGCGGTTTCTCGTCGTGGTCGCCGACTCGCTCCCCGAGGCCGAGCGATGGCTCGCCGACCTCACGGTGCTGCAGGACGATGATGCAACCGCGCTCTATCCGCCGCGCGAAGGCTTCGGCGAGGTCGAGCCGCATCTCGAGGTGGCCGGTGAGCGCGTCGAAACGCTCGAGCGCGTGGCTCGCGGCGGAGTTCGCACACTCATTACGACCGCGCGAGCGGTGCTCGAGCGCACCCGTCTGCCCGACGTGGTGCGCACCGCGCGACTGGAGCTCCACGTCGGCGACGTCCACCGGCTCGAGGACCTCGTGCAGCATCTCGAGCAAGTGGGCTTCGAGCGCGTGGATCTCGTGGACGACGTCGCACAGTTCAGCGTGCGTGGCGGCATCGTCGACATTTACAGCTTCGGCATGGCGAACCCCGTGCGCCTCGAGTTCTGGGGCGACGAGATCGCGTCGCTGCGCCACTTCGACATCCTCACGCAGCGCTCGACGCGGGACGCCGACGTCGCGCTCGTGCTGCCGGTGGACGCGCGGCCGAGCGAGCGCGCGGAATCGGCCGAGCGCGGATCGCTGCTCGATCTCGTGCCGCCCGACACGGTGCTCGTCGTGCCGGCGCACGCGCACGTGGACGCCGAGATGCGCCGCACGTGGGAAGAAGCGCGGCATCACATCGAGCTCGCGCGTCGCCGCGGCGAAGACGCGCCCGCGCGCGACGCGCTGTTCCAGCCGCCCGACGACGCCGCGGCCTCCATGTCGCGCCTGGGCGTCCTGGCGCTCGTGCCGCCTAACGCAGCCGGCGACACGACGCCTAACGAGCCGGACGTCGGGTTCGCGATCCGCCCGCCCGAGGCCGTCGACCGCGACATCAAGCGGCTCCGCCGCATCGTCGATGACGGCACACCGACGGTGATCCTCTGCGACAACATCGGCCAGGCGGAGCGCCTCGAGGAGCTGCTCGACGAAGCGGGATGGACGGCCAGCGAGGCCGCGCTCGCCGTGGGCGTCGTGAGCGGCGGGTTCGTCATTCCGCCGTCGGGACACACCGAAGGACTCCGTGTCCTAACGGACCACGAGATCTTCCGCCGCGAGCGCCGTATCCGCCGCCAGCGCCGCTACGCCACCGGCGCGCCGCTCGAGAGCCTCAACGGCCTCAAGCCCGGCGACTACGTGGTGCACCTCGAGCACGGCATCGGGATCTATCGCGGCATCGAACAAGTGTTCGTCAAAGAGAGCACAATCGAAGCGGCGGTCATCGAGTACGAGGGCGGCGACCGGCTCAACGTCCCGCTCTACCGCATCGACCAGATCGAGCGCTATCGATCGGGCGACGCGGGCGAAGACGCGCCGCCGCCGCGCCTGCACAAGTTAGGCGGAAAGCGTTGGGCGCATCAGCGCGACCGCACGCGCGCGGCGCTGCGGGAAATGGCCATGGAGCTGCTCGACCTCTACGCTCGGCGCCGCACCGCAACCAAGCAGAGCGCGCTACCCGACAACTCGTGGCAGCGCCAACTCGAGTCGTCCTTCCTGTTCGAGGACACGCCCGACCAACGCACGGCCACCGACCAGGTGAAGCGCGACATGGAGAGCCCGCGCCCCATGGATCGCCTGCTCGTGGGCGACGTGGGCTACGGCAAAACCGAAGTCGCCGTGCGCGCGGCGTTCAAGGCGGTTCAGTCCGCGCGCCAGGCGGCAGTGCTGGTGCCGACCACGATTCTCGCCGAGCAGCACGGCCGCACGTTCAGCGAGCGCCTGGCGGATTTCCCGGTGCGCGTCGAAACGCTGAGCCGGTTTCAAACGCCCAAAGAGCAGGCAGCCGTCATCGCTGCGTTAGGCGAAGGCAAGGTCGATATCGTGATCGGCACGCACCGGCTCTTGAGCCCCGACGTGGCCTTCAAGGACCTCGGGCTGCTCGTGATCGACGAGGAACACCGCTTCGGCGTGAAGCACAAGGAACGCCTCAAGCAGATCAAGCTCGAGACCGATGTCCTGACCCTCACCGCCACGCCCATTCCGCGCACGCTGCATCAATCGCTGGCGGGGCTTCGCGACGTGACGCTCATGCAGACCGCGCCGCGCGACCGATCGCCGGTGCTCACGTTCGTCGAGCCCTGGGACGATGGCCTGATCGACGAAGGCGTCGCGCGCGAGATCGACCGGGGCGGCCAGGTGTTCTTCGTCCACAACCGCATCGAGACCATCCAAGGCGTCGCCGATCACATCCAGCGCCTGCTGCCCCGCGCGCGCGTCGCCGTCGCACACGGCCAGATGCGCGAGCGCGATCTCGAGCACGTGATGCGCCGCTTCGTGTCGGGCGAGGTCGATGTGCTCGTGTCGACGATGATCGTCGAGTCCGGTCTCGATGTATCGAACGCCAATACAATGTTCGTGAACCGCGCCGACTATTTCGGCCTCGCCCAATTGTACCAGTTGCGCGGCCGCGTCGGGCGCTCGCACCGGCGCGCGTACTGCTACCTGCTCGTCCCCGACAACGTCGATCCGGAAGCCGAGCGCCGTCTGCAAGTGCTCGAGCACCACACCGAGCTCGGCGCCGGGTACCAGATCGCGCTCAAGGATCTCGAGATGCGCGGGGCGGGGAACCTGCTCGGTCCCGAGCAGTCGGGCTTCGCACAGGCGGTGGGATTCGAGATGTACCTGCGCATGCTCGACGAAACCGTGAACCGGCTCGTGCGCGGCGACGGCGGCCCCAAGCTCTTGCCGGCCGAGGTCTCCATGGACATTGGCAGCTACCTGCCCGACGACTACGTCCCGATGCCCGAGGCCAAGCTCGACGTGTACCGCCGCCTGGCACAGATGACCGAAGCCGCCGAGGTGGACGCGTTGCGCGACGAGCTACGCGACCGGTTCGGCCCGTTGCCACCTCCCGCTACCGCGTTCCTGGCCAGTGCGCTCCTGCGCATTCTCGGGGGGCGGCTCGGGATCGAAGGCATACTGGTGCGCGGCGACGAGGCGCGTGTTACCTTTCGGGCTGACGCGATGCCGCGCCTGAAAGGACTTACCGCGGCGTTTCGCGAGGTGCAATTCCAGGCCGAAGTGCGGCGCACGCAACCGCTGTCCCTCAAGATCTCACGGCTGGGCGGCGGCGATTTATTATCCGGACTCGTCGCCGCGCTCAAGAGCCTGACAACCGTGTAACCTGCGGGTGTAGCGGGGGACGCGACTGCCGATGCACCACGGCGCCTCCAACATTCATTCTCTTTCTCCGATGAAACTGAGATTCCTGCCGCTCGCCGCTGCTGCCCTGGTCCTGACCGCGTGCGAGGGTTTCAAGGACGCCATGACCGCCCATGTGGATGTCGCCGCCAAGGCGGGGTCGCAGGAGCTGTCGGTCCAGCGATTGGGCTCGCTGCTCGCGCAAGCGAAAGTGCCGGTCAATCACGAAATCGCGACCACGATCACGAATTTGTGGGTCGATTACGAATTGCTCGCCGACGCCGCGGCGCACCAGGACTCGCTCACCGATCCCAAGCTCGTCGATCAAGCGCTCTGGTCGGTGATCGCGCAGGAGCGCATGAGCAAGTGGCACGAGGAGCATGCCAAGACCTACACCGGTATGGACACCACGAATCTCGCCCAACGCTACGCGCAGGGTGAGATGCTGGCGGCGAGCCACATTCTGCTCACGGTGCCGCCCGGCGCGAATCAGGCGGTGAAAGACTCGATCCACAAGAAGGCGGAAGCGCTGCGCAAGCAGGTGACCGAACAGAATTTCGCCGACCTCGCCCGCAAGAACAGCCAGGATCCGAGCTCGGCCGCCCGCGGCGGCAGCCTCGGCCTGTTCCCGAAAGGAATGATGGTCAAGCAGTTCGAGGACGCGGTGCTCGCGCTCAAGCCCGGTGAGATTTCGCCCGTGGTGGAGACGCAGTTCGGCTACCACATCATTCGCCGCTCGACGTTCCCCGAGGTGAAGGATGACTTCGGCCGTCAGATCAACCAGGACGCGATGCGCCACGCCGACAGCTTGTGGATCGTGGGACTCGAGACCACCGGCAACGTGAAGGTGCGCGACAACGCGCTCAGCGTGCTGCGCGACGCGTCGAAGGATCTCGACGCGCACGCGAACGATGACGTCGTGCTCGCGACGTCGAACGCGGGCCCCCTCACGTTAGGCAGGCTCGTCAAGTGGGTGGATGCCTACCCGCAGAAGTCGCAGATCGAGATGGGCCTCAAGCAGGCGCCGGACACGCAGGTGACCGAGTTCATCAAGAACGTCGAGCGCAACGAGCTCGTGCTCCACGAGGCCGACAGCGCGAACATCCAGCTCGACTCGGCGGACCTGGCGCAGCTGCACGCGCGGTTCTCGCAGGCGGTGAGCGCGCTGTGGGATCGGTTAGGCGTGTCGCCCAAGTCGCTCGCCGACAGCGGCAAGACGTCGGCCGAGCGCGAGCGCATCGCCGCGACGCGCGCGGATCAGTATCTCGACAAGCTGATGACGCAGCAGGCGCAGTATGTGGCCGTGCCGCCGCCGATCGAGCAGCTCCTGCGCGCCAAGTACGCGTGGAAGGTGAACGACGCGGCGCTCACGTCCGCCACCGATCAGGCGAACAAGGAGAAGGCGAAGCAGGATTCGGTGCGCGCCAAGAACCGGCCGCCTTCCGAGGTCCCGCTCGGCCCGCCGCCGGCGCCCGCGAAATCCGACACCGGCAAGACCAAGCCGTAATGGAACATTGTGTCCCGGACCGCGTGTAGCACCGGTATGACGACCTTGCGTTTTACGGCAGCGCTGCTGGTGGGTGTGCTTCTGGGTTCGGCGCCGGTCATGGCGCAGGACTCGACCACCAGGCGCGACACGACCGTTCGCGATACGACCACCGCGCGCGATTCGGCGGCGGCTCAGGACTCGGCTTCGTCTAACGACACGTTAGTCGCGCCAAAATTGACGATGCCGCCGACCCCGACACCGGGTACGGCGCCCGCACCGGGCGAGCCGGAGATGCCGCCGCCCGGCACCGTCGTTCCGATCGATGGCGTCGTCGCGGTCGTCGGCGACCAGCCGATTCTGCGCAGCGACATCGAAGATGCGATCAACGCCGCGCGCGCGCAGGGCGCGACGCTCCCAGCGGACTCCGCTGGGCAATCGCGCATGATCCATGACATCCTGTCGTCGATCATCGATGAAGAGCTGCTGGTGCAACAGGCGCACGCCGAGAAAATCGATGTGAGCGACAACGACCTCGCGACCGAGGTCGATCAGCGCTTCCAACAAATTCGCGGACGCTTCGCGAGCGAACAGGAATTCCGCCAGCAGCTCAAGCTGTCGGGATTCGCGACGCCCGATGAATTCCGCCGCTTCCTGCTCGACAAGGCCCGCCGCGAATCGCTGCAGCAGAAGTTGTTCGAGAAGCTGCGCGGCGACGGCAAGCTCACGAGCATGCCGGTGTCGGAAGCGGAAGTGGACTCGTTCTTCCAGGCGACCAAGGGACAGATTCAGAAGCTCCCGGCCACGGTCACGTACAAGCAGATCGTGATCTCGCCGCAGCCGAGCATCAAGGAAGACTCCGCGGCGCTGCTCAAGACCGATTCGTTGCTCGCCGAGATCCGCAAGGGCGGCGACTTCGCGCAGATCGCCAAGCGCGAATCGATGGATGCAACGACGAAAGACCAGGGCGGCGATCTGGGCTGGCACCGCCGCGGCGAGTTCGTGCCTAACTTCGACGCGATGTACTTCGCGCTGCCCCCCGGCCAGGTGAGCCCCATCATCAAGACGGTGTTCGGCTACCACATCATCAAGATCGATCGCGTCCAACCCGCGGAAGTGCGCGGCCGTCAGATTCTGATTCGTCCGCAGATCGACTCGGCCGACATCGCGCGGGCGCGCGTGCTCGCCGACAGCGTGGCGAAGCTCTTGAGACACGGTGCATCGTTCGACAGCCTCGCCGCCAAGTATCACGATCCGTCGGAAGAGAAATTGATGCCGGATCCGTTCCCGCAAGCGCAGCTGCCCAAGGAGTACCAAGCGGCGATCGCGGGGCACAAATCGGGCGACATTCTCGATCCGTTCACGATCGAGGACAAGTCGCGCGGCGTGCCCAAGTTCTTCATCCTCGATCTCACGTCCGTCAGTGGCGCGCGCGAGCCGACGCTCGCGGATTATCGCGAACGCATTCGCGATCAGTTGTCGCAGCAGAAGGCGATTCGCCACTACCTGGATTCGCTGCGCAAAGAGACGTACGTCGCCGTCATGAACGTGCCCTGAACGGTGCGCGTGGACCTCGCGCTGAAACGATTGCTGCTCGTCCGCAGCAGGAGCGAGGGCAAAGAAGCGTGTGACGTCGGCGCCGTGTCGGTGAACGGCACGCGCGCCAAAGCATCCACCGAAGTGCACGTTGGCGACCGGATCGGCATCGAATACGCCAACCGATCGCTCGACATCGAGCTCACCGGCGACATCGGCGCCAACGTGAGTCGCGCGCACGCGAAAACGCTCTACCGCGTGTTACGCGACAGCCCCGACCCGGGCGCCGACGCGTGAGCCGCCCGCGCCTCGCCGTCACGCTTGGCGATCCTCGGGGGATTGGCCCCGAGATCGTGGAGCGCGCCGCGCACGACGACACGCTGCATGCCGTGGCCGAGCTCGTGCTCGTGGGCCCGCGCGGACCAAGCCTAACGGTGGACGAATCCGTGGGCGACTGGAAGGCGGGCAGCGGTGAGGCCGCAGCCGGCGCGCTCGCCGGACGCGCCATCGAACGCGCGGTGGAGCTCGCCAAAAGCGGCGCGGTGCAGGGCATAGTTACCGCCCCCATCGACAAGCACGCGCTGCTCGCCGGCGGCTTCGATTTTCCCGGGCACACCGAGATGCTCGCGCACCTCACCGGCTCGCGCGTCGCGATGATGCTCGCGTCCGATCGCTTGCGCGTGGTGCTCGCCACCACACACATCCCGCTACGCGAGGTGACGCACGCGCTCACGCGCGATGCGATCATCGAGGCCGCGGGCGTGACGCGTCGCGGGCTCCAGGAGTGGTACGGCCTCGCCCAACCGCGCATCGCGCTCTGTGCGCTCAATCCGCACGCCGGCGACCACGGCCGATTCGGTGCGGAAGATGACGAGCTGCTCGCACCGGCCGCGCGCGCGAGCGGAATGTCGGGTCCGTTCCCCGCCGACACCGTGTTCGTGCGCGCGATGCGCGGCGAGTTCGATGCGGTGATCGCGCCGTATCACGATGTGGGGATGACCGCGATCAAGGTCGCGTCGTTCGGCAGCGCGGTGAACGTGACGCTCGGCCTTCCGTTCCCGCGCACGTCGCCCGATCACGGCACTGCGTTGGACATCGCGGGTCGCGGTCTGGCCGACCCATCGAGTTTCATTCGCGCCGTATTCGAGTGCGCGCGCATCGCGCGCGTCCTCGCGGCACGCTGACCTTCCCGCCGCGCGTCGCGGCGCATATTCTCAGCGCCATCATGTCTCCAGCGCACGCGCATTCGCACGAGCACGGACATGCACATGGTCCGGGTCACGCGCACACGCATGATGGTGGCGCGTCGCAATCCGGCCGCCTGCGCATCGCGCTCACGATCACGCTGCTCGTGTTGGTCGCCGAGCTCGTGGGTGGGTTCGTGGCGAACTCGCTGACGCTGCTCGCCGACGCCGGACATATGCTCACCGACGTCGCCGCGTTGGGCCTCACCCTGTTCGTCACGTGGTTCAGCCGTCGTCCGGAGACGCCGAAAAAGACGTACGGCTATCTGCGGCTGGAGATCTTCGCCGCGTTTCTCAACGGCGGCGCGCTCCTCGTCATCTCGGCGTTCATCATCTGGGAAGCGATCACGCGCATCCGGCAACCAGAATCCGTTGCCGGCGGGCTCATGCTCGTCATCGCGCTCGTTGGGCTCCTGGCTAACGTGATCTCGGCGCGCACGCTGCATCCGGCGAGCGAGTCGAGTCTCAATCTGCGCGGCGCCTACCTGCACATCCTGGGCGATCTACTCGGCTCGGTCGGAACGGTGGTCGCCGCGGTCATGATTCGCACGACGGGATGGCACCTCGCGGACCCGATCGCGTCGATCATCGTCTCGCTGTTGATTCTGCGCAGCGCGTGGTCGTTAGTCCGCGAGTCGGTGGACGTGATGCTCGAGTCGACGCCGTCGCACATCTCGTTGGGCGCCGTGCGCGCGCAGCTCGAGGCGATTCCGGGCATCGAGGCCGTACACGACCTGCACGTCTGGACGGTGACCTCGGGCGTCATCGCGATGAGTACACATGCGATCGTCCGCGAGCCGGAGCGGCACCAGCACGTGCTGGAACACATTCTGGACGCGATGCGGTTGTTCGGCATCCAGCACGTCACGGTCCAGATCGAGCAGCAGGAGATGTACGAGCGCGAGCTGCATCTGCACGCGTAGCCGGGACTTCCACCGTGACTCCCGCTCACGGTGGCGCGTCTCTCATCGTCCTCTCACTGCTCTCTCAAGCGCTGGTCCCGCCTTGAACTCCGCCGTGGACACATATCGGATCGCAAAAGAGCGCCTGGAGGTGACCCTCACGCTCATCGGGGGCGAGGTGGTGGAGGGGCGGATCTTCGTGCCGGCTCCGCTGTTAGGCCACGCCGGGCAGCTCGATCCGGTGGCCGTGTTCAACGATTCGGACGCGTTTTTCCCGATCGAGCTCACGAGCGGTGAAGTTCTTCTCATGTGCAAGGCGCGCATCGTCGAAGTGGCCGGCCTCCCCCTGGCCGACGACCCCGACGAGATCCGTGGATCCGCGCCGATGTCGCTGCTGCAGATCACGCTCGCCGGCGGCATCTCGCACTTCGGCTCGATGCGGCTCGAGGTTCGCGCCGACCGCCCGCGCCTGCTCGACTATCTGAACGACTGCGATCAGACATTCCTCACGCTGTACACCGATCAGGGCGTGCGCCTCGTGAATCGCGCGATGATCGAATGTGTACGCCCGTTGGACTGACATGGCCTATCTGGATCGGTTCCTCGCCGCAATGGTCACGAGCCACGCCGACGTGCTGACGCTCGTCGCGGACGACGTCGCGCGGATGTCGATCGCGAACGTCGCGCGTCCCGTTACCAAGCAGCCGTTACGCGCCGCCCAACTGCGCACGGTGCTGCTCGAGGTGGCGCCGCCCGACGCGCGCGACGCCGTGGGCGCAGGCGCGGACGCATCGTTCGCCTACACCTACGACAACGTGGTGTACGACGTGCGCGTGGCCGCGGGCCCAACGGGACAATCGGTGGAGATTCGGCCGCAGACCCAGGCCGCGCCGGCTGCTCCTGCTCGCCCAACGGAAGCCGCCCAGGAGCCCGCCCAACGCGCGCCGGCAATGCCGGAATTGCGCACGAGCGGCGCCACGGCGATCGCGGTCGACGAGCACCAGGGAGCGCCGCAGGTGCCCGACGAGATCCGCCGCGAGATCCACTATCTGCTCGAGCAGTTGGTGACGCGCGGCGCGTCCGACTTGCACCTGCGCGTGAGCGAGCCGCCCATTCTGCGTCTGCACGGCGAGATGTCGCGCATCGAGGGAAAAGCGCCGCTCGACAACGCGACGCTCGAGGGGATGATGCTGGCGCTCATGCCGGACCGGAACCGGCGCGAGTACGAGAGCATCAACGACACGGACTTCGCGTACGAGATCGAGGGGCTGGCGCGCTTCCGGTGCAACGCGCTGCGCGACCGCCGCGGCGCGGCCGCGGTGTTCCGCGTCATCCCCGCCCGCGTGGTCACCGCCGACGAGCTCGGCCTAACGGAAGAGGTGCAGCGGCTGTGTCACTTGCCGCGCGGCCTCGTGCTGGTCACCGGCCCAACGGGCTCCGGCAAGTCGACCACGCTGTGCGCGCTCATCGACCTCGTCAATCGGTCGCGCTCGGATCACGTGGTCACGATCGAGGACCCGATCGAGTTCGTGCACCAGAACAAGCAGTGCATCATCACGCAGCGCCAGGTGGGACTCCACACGCAGTCGTTCAAGCACGCGCTGCGCGCCGCACTGCGCGAGGACCCGGACATCATTCTCGTGGGTGAGCTGCGCGACCTCGAGACGGTGTCGATCGCGATCGAGACGGCCGAAACCGGTCACCTGGTGTTCGGCACGCTGCACACGACGAGCGCGGTGAGCACGGTGGACCGTTTGATCGACCAGTTCCCGCCCGACCGTCAGGCGCAGATCCGCGTGATGCTCTCCGAGTCGCTGCGCGGCGTGATCTCGCAGGTGCTGTGCAAGAAAGTCGGCGGGGGCCGAGTGGCCGCGCGCGAAGTGCTGCTCACGATTCCCGCGATCTCGAATCTGATCCGCGAAGGCAAGACGTTCCAGATCCCGTCCATTCTGCAGACGTCGAAGCGGTTAGGCATGGTGACGCTCAACGATGCGTTGATCGACCTGGTGGACAATCATCTCGTCGAGCCGCGCGAAGCGTACGTCAAAGCGAGCGACAAGCACGGCTTCGCCAGCATGCTCAAGGCGCGCAACCACGACACGAGCTTCCTCGAGGGCGACCTGAACGCCGCGAGCGGCGGCACGGGAAGCTCGGCGGCGGTGAAGGCGGACGGCGGATTGAAGCAGCCGGGGACGCGTCCGGCGAATGCCGGACGGTAAGGGAAGCGCGCCGGTTCCCCAAGCGCAGCGCTTCCCGAAGCGGCGCGCAACGCGCGCCGCGCTTCCCTAGCTCTTCAGGATTCTCTGCTGTAACTGCGCCTGCGTCACGTAATAACTCTTCGAGTGCATCCGGTTGCCGCCGGTGTCGCCGAAGGTGTGTTCGATCTGCGGAACTGGAGCGCTGTTCGCGTCTGATACCGCGCCGTCCGTGGACACGCCGTCGGGGTGCAGCGTCGCCGCGACCTCCTGCGGTACGTCCCATCCGCCCGCGCGCTCGTCCTGCGGAAACGCGTCGCCATCGCCCGGCTCTGGTGCATCCACCGGCCACTCGCCGTCATCTCCTGCCGATCCCCGCGGGCGGACGTACTCGTCGCGCTCCTGGTATCCGTAGCCGCCGAATACCTCGCCGCCACGCATATAGTCGTTGCCGTAGCCGCGCCCGCGGGGATACTCGTTTTCTTTGGCGTCGTTCTGCTCCATGTGTCCTCCGTGAAAGAGGTCAGCCGATCGCCTGCGCCGCACCGGCTCGAGCGCGGCGCCACACGCGCGCGTCTTGCGAACGCGCCCGTCTCGTTGGAACCGAGCGCTGTTTCACAGCGCTCGGCCCGGATATAGTTAACGGCTATGCTCATTCGTAACATTGCCATCATTGCTCACGTCGACCACGGCAAAACCACATTGGTCGACAAGATGCTGCGCCAAGCGGGAGCGTTCCGCGAGAACCAAGTCGTCCAGGAACGTGTCCTGGATTCGAATCCGCTGGAGAGAGAACGTGGCATCACCATCCTTGCCAAGAATACTTCCGTTCGGTGGCGAGACGTCAAGATCAATATCGTCGATACTCCGGGTCACGCTGACTTTGGTGGCGAAGTCGAGAGAATTCTAAGAATGGTGGACGGCGTCCTGCTCGTGGTGGACGCGTTCGACGGACCCATGCCGCAAACCCGCTTCGTCCTGCGCAAAGCGCTCGCCTTGGGTAGAACACCGATCGTCGTCATCAACAAGATCGATCGACCCGGTGCCGATCCACTCAGGGTGCACGACGAAGTTCTGGATCTCTTCATCGAGCTCGAAGCCGACGACGAGCAACTCGATGCGCCCGTGGTGTACGCCTCCGCGCGATACGGCACCGCGACGATGGACTTGGACGTCCCGGCCACGGATCTCACCCCGCTGTTCGAGTCCATCGTGTCGCACGTGCCCGCTCCTCCCGGCGACTCGCAGGGGCCGTTCCAAATGTTGATCTCCACCATCGACCATTCGCCGTACCTCGGCCGATTGGGGATTGGCCGCATCGAACGAGGCACGGTACGCGTAGGCGACGAAGTGGCGTTGCTCCCGCTCGAGCCATCACGACCTCAGGAACGCGCACGCGTCACCAAGCTCTTCGGATTCGAGGGACTCGAGCGTGTGGAGCTCGCTCAAGCCCCGACGGGAGAAATCGTCGCGCTGGCGGGACTGGAAGGCGTGGAGATCGGCCTTACGGTAACCGACGTGGAGCATCCGGACCGCCTCGCGGGTATCGCGGTGGAGGAGCCGACGATTTCGGTCGACTTCATCGTGAACAATTCGCCGTTCGCGGGCAAGGAGGGACGATTTGTCACGTCGCGCCAAGTACGCGAGCGGTTGTACAAGGAGCTGGAGCGCAACGTCGCGTTGCGTGTCGAGGACACGGACAACACCGACACGTGGACCGTGAGCGGACGCGGCGAGCTGCATCTCTCGATTCTCATGGAGACGATGCGACGGGAGGGATATGAGTTTCAGGTGTCGCGTCCGCGCGTGATCACAAGGCAAGGTCCCAACGGGGAACGATTGGAGCCGTATGAGGAGTTGAGCATTGACGTGCCCGAGGAATTCCTGGGCGCCGTGATCGAAAAGCTGGGCCCGCGTCGTGCTGAGATGTTGGAGATGAAAAATCCGGGACAGGGATTGGTACGGTTGGTGTATCGGATTCCGGCGCGCGGATTATTTGGGTACCGCTCGGAATTTCTTACTGATACGCGCGGAACAGGAATCCTCCATCATCGGTTTCTCGAATACGGTCAGTGGGCGGGTCCGTTGTCCGGGCGCAATCGCGGCGTGTTGGTGAGTATGGAGGGTGGGGTGGCGGTTGCGTTCGGGCTGTTCAATCTGCAGGAACGCTCGACGTTGTTCATCGGTCCGGGCACACCGGTGTACGAGGGGATGATTGTTGGAGAGAATTCACGTCCCGGTGACATGGACGTGAATCCGACGAAGGAAAAAAAGTTGACGAACATGCGGACGACGGCTAGCGATGAGAACATTCAGCTCGAGCCGCCGCGGGAGTTGACTTTGGAAGGCGGGTTGGAGTACATCGAGGAAGACGAACTGATCGAAGTGACGCCCGCTTCGATTCGATTGCGCAAACGATATCTGAGCGCGAACGATAGAAAGAAATTGTCGCGGCAAGAGAAGCGCGAACGCGCCTCTCTGTAATTCACCCTCACGGAGATCCGGGTCATGTTGGACGAGTTCGAGTCGTTGGACGCGGCGCAATTCCGCGGGCGCAACAACGACGACCTCGACGAGGACGCGCTGGATGACGATGAGCTGGACGATGATGAGGTCGATGCGGATGACGACGATCTCGAGTTCGACGACGATGACGATTTCGAGGACGAGCTCGACGACGACGATGACGATGATGACGACGACGATGAGGACGAGGATGATGACGACGACGAGGATCTAGACGAGTTCGACGACGATCTCGTGGACCTCGACGACGAGTACGACGACGCCGAGGAGCAGCGTCCCAAGCCGGGGGGCGGGCACCATCGATACGAGGATTGACGGCCGTTAGGCGGGCGTGTGGAGGGGCGGCGCGCCGTTGGGCTCGATGCACGAACGGTTCACGATTGACTCATCGTGAACCGTTCGTGTTTCAGGCGGACTCGTCCGCCTTACGGCGAAACGTTCGTGACCGGTCCCATCTTCACGACCTCGAAGTTGGCACCCGTCAGCTTGGTGAGCTGGTGCAGGTCGGTGTCGTTCCAGCGCGGGTCGGGGACGCCGGCGAGCATGAAGCCCACGCCGTCGTCGGCGACGAATGCGCCGTAGTGTTGGAGCGCGCGCAGGATCACCTGGTTGGTTGCCGAGAAGCCGGAGATGTCGACGGACTTCTTGAGGCGGACGCGCATGCCCATGGGCGGCAGGCTCGTGCTCGTGCCATCGCCGGCGGCGTGCCGGGCGGGAGCGACGTAGGCCCAGCGCGTTTTGTTGCAGCTGATGTGCAGCGCGTGCGAGATGACTTTGCGGAGCACGGCCTCATCGTAGCGGACCATCTCCGGGACCATCGGCGTACCTGCGGCGTCGGCGGAGGTCCAGCCGGCGGGGCGCGTGGTGCCCAGCGTGAGGTTGAAGATCGCGCCCGAGCCGGCCTTCCAACTGCCGTCGGATTGTGGGTAGGCGGAGAACACTTCGTACGATCGCCAGTCTTCCCAGTCGACGACGAGCGTATGGCGGTCGCCCGTGCTCGTGAGGCCGCCCTGGACCGGTGTGTTAGGCGGGAGCGGGTACGGGCCCGGATCGCTCTGGGTGGCGTAGCGGAAGGTGATGGGTACCTTGGGCTGCGTGCTGTGGACGACAATGAGCGGGATTCCGTTAGGCGCGCCGTTCCAGACGGTGCCGAAATCCGGGTGCAGCTGGTTGCCGCTGCCGCAGCTGGAGATGAGCGCCGCGGAATTCGGATCGACGGACGCGGTGGAGATGTCGGTGTTCCACGGGCTCGAGGAGGGGAAGATCTGTCGGCCCTTCAGGTCGGGCGTGCCGTTGCCGTTCGCGGTGAAGGTGACGGACGCGCCGCCTGCTGTTGCGGTGGCTGTCGAGATGAAGAACGTTGGGCTCACGCGGAACGAGACGTGCGCCTGGCCGGAGGAGTTGGTCGTCGTGCTGGTGGCGCTGACCGAGCCATCGGTAGCGGACCATGTGACGGTGACGCCGGACGCGAGGGTGCCGTTGGATTTGCGGACTGTCACGACGAGCGGATTGGCGACGAGGGCACCGTACGTTGCGACTTGTTTGTCGCCGCTGGCCTTGGAGATGGAGAGTGTCGATGTGCTGGTCGACGACGTGCCGTTGACATTCCATTCCTGGCTCGGCCCGTTCTGGCAGGGATACAGAATGATTGCGGAGCCGCTCGTGGTCGCCGCGTGCAGGACGCTGATGCACTTGCCGTTGATGCCGACGATTTCTCCCGAGCTGTTGAGCGCCCAGTGCTGCGCGGTGGTGTTGCGGCACGGATAGATGATGATCGGGTCGTAGGTGATGCCTTGGGCGCCTTTGTCGGTGAGGCACATCTTGCCGCCGAAGGTCGAGACGTTGCCGGTGGATTGCCACGTGAACTGTTGGGCGGCGGCGGTGCTGCTGCACGGCTCGAGCAGGGTGGGCGCGGAAACGGTGGCGCTGCCCTTCGACGCATCGATGCACTTGCCGGTTGCGTTGCGGGACGCGATGGTGCCCGTGGTGCCTAACACAGAGGTGGCGGTGACGACGACGGGATCGAGCGAGAGGGGGCGGTCTTTCGGGGCGGTGGGTGAGTCGTTGCAGGCCGCGAGGGCGAGGCCCAGGACGGCCGCGGCGACGCTCATGGATGAGCGACGGATGCGCACGGATGGCTTCTCCGGGGTGCGATCGGCGGCTCGACTGGCATGGCGGCTCGCGGTGGTGCGTGGGCGAGCGCGGTAGCCTCGGGGCTTTGCGGACCCGTCTTTCGGCGGGGGTGCCTTTGTCGCAGGCTCCGGCGGAGCGAGCGATCCTGCCGAACGTCGTGCTTCGACTGGGGGCAGCGGGTGCTGCCGTGCGGACGGTAGATAGTAGGAGCGAGGGTGCGTGGGGAGTAGGCGGCGCGCGTAGAGAAATTCGTTGGTGGCTAACCGTTCAGTCAGGGCGGGAGAGCGGAGCGTGGGGCGTGGGGGCGGTTTCTGTGATGAGGCCGAGTGCATGGGGTGCGTGTCGGCGCTTACACTCGGGGCGGGGCTTCTATTAGTTTTCGGGTTCCTGTGTGGGGCCTGTAGCTCAGGTGGTTAGAGCGCACGCCTGATAAGCGTGAGGTCGGACGTTCAACTCGTCCCAGGCCCATGGAAGCGAACACGTTGCCCCGCCTGACGATAGGTCGTTAGGCGGGGCGTCTTGCATTCGGGCTCAAGGGTGATGGTGTCGGTTCTGGGTGTCGGCTGCTAACCACAGACGGCCGAGAACTTCTTCCGATGGCTGAGTGCGTTGCGCATCGTCTGCCAGCCGATCGCACGTGACGTTAATCGACCCGTACTCGTTCGGCGCAGATCGGTCCGTCGCCGACGAGCGTTGGCGTCGGCAGCTCGTCGCAATGATGAATGCTTCCATTGCCGCTTCCAAATCCCCAGCAGAACGCCAGGCCCTGAACGTCGAGCGCGCACATGGCGGCGCCCAGTGATCGACCGAGAAGCACGAACAGGCGATCCGCGCTCTCGGGAACAGGGCGTCGTGCACATCGCATCGCGTCGCCGTCTTTGCTCGTGCATCGGTCCCGGGCTTGCGACGAGTCGACGACGTTGTATTGCGCCATCCCCCAGCACAGGAGTGTGTGCGCCACGGTTAGGCCGCACGTGCCGTTGTCGCCGTTCGCCGACAATGTGAGAAATCGCATGCCACCGGCGATCGGCGTCGGCACATCGTGCTCGCGATCGTCATCGCCCGCGCCGAGCTCTCCGAGCCGATTGCTGCCCCAACAATAGCCTCGCCCGTCCATCGCGACGGCGCAGGTATGGCTGCCGCCGACAGTTACGCTCGCGAACTTCGCGTCGCTCGCGACACGAACGGGTACGGCCGTAGACCGCGTCGTGCCATCGCCCAACTGCCCGTCGCTGTTGCTGCCCCAGCACACGACCGAGTGGTCCGTTAGGACGCC
>DATEKK010000094.1:0-7505 GCA_035277485.1 Gemmatimonadaceae bacterium | reverse complement strand
CCGATCTCGGGCGGATAGTACTGCGTGAGAATCGTGAGCTTCACCGGCGAACCGCGGAGGCGCTGAGACGCGCGCGTTCCGATTCCGGCAGCTCGCAGATGACCGCTCGGAGCTTGCCGTTCGACGTGCGCGGAATCTCGGTCACCTCGTCGATGGTCACGATGACGTCGCCTAACCGATCGCGGATCCGCGCCGCGATGGCCGCGCCGTCGTCTGACGTATAGCCATCCGCCGGCACCAGTCGCACACGGACCCGGTCCAGCGCCTCCTGAACGATCTGCGCCTCGCGCACGGGGGCGCGGCTCTTGAACACCGGGTCCATGCGCCCCACCGCGCGGCCATCTCGCGTGAACAACGTGTCATCCGCGCGTCCCTCGAGACGGGCAATGCGCGGCAACGTCCGCCCGCATTCGCAGGCCGTCGCACTTGCGTCCAACGCGCCGCGATCTCCGACGCGGTAGCGCACGAGCGGCATGTCGTCGTTCAGAAGACCGGTGCACACCAGATCGCCCACCGCTGCGTCGTCGCTCGGCGCCGTGTCCGCGGTCACGCACTCCACGATGCCGACCTCCGGCCATTCGTGCAGGCGGCCGGCCTCGCACTCGCTCGCTGCCGTCACGATCTCCGCCATGCCGTACGTCTCGCGCACCGGACATCCGAACGCCGCGGCGATCGCGTCCCGTTGATGCGGAAACAGCGGCTCGGCATTCGTCGTCACGACGGCCAAACCCAGATCGGTCGCACCGCCCGCGCCAGCGCCTAACGCCAATGCGTGCAGCGCCGAGCTGTACCCGAAGAGATGGCGGATGCGGTAGCGCCGCATCGCGTCCAGGTAGAACGCCACCAGGTCGGGCGCCAGATGATACGCCGAGAGATAGAGCTGCCTGAGCGCCGGATTCCACACCCAGAACGGCGGCGTGCGCCGGGCTACCGGCGTCACGAGCTGGCCGCCAATGATCGCCCACCGATCCTGCCGCGAGACGCCGTACCACTGCCGCCACCGCGCCTCGAACAGCGCGTACCACGCTTGCACGGTGCGCCGGCTCCACCAGAGATCGAGCGACGTGCCCGTGGTCCCGCTCGTGTGTTCGTGAAACATCTTCCTGATGTCGCAATCGTCGGCCACGAGCGCGCTGCCTAACCGGCGCACGGTGTCCTTCTCGAGAATGGCCCAGTTCTCGAGCAGCTCCCACGATGCGTTGTCCCCCGCGCGACGCCGCGCCGCCCACTGCTCTCGATAGTACGGCACGCGCGTCGCCGCCCGCTCGAGAACGTGGCCGAGACGTTCGCTGCGCCACGCGCTCCACTGCGCCGCAGTCCAGCGCTCCCGCGCGATCGCTTCATCCACCATGCGATCCGTGTCCGGACCGTAGCGCCACGCGCGGAGGTACAGCCCGCGCATCGCGGCCGCGGCGTTGCGGGCCGGCGTCGGCAATCGATGATAGAGCCCCAACAAGCGTCGATTCACGCGCCGGCCGCCGCGACGTCGTCGAGAATCGACTCCCAACGCGGCAAGACCGCGCTCCAGTCGAACGCTTCCACCTTGGCGCGCGCGCCGCGCGACAACCCCGCCGCCAGCTCCGGCTCGCCGACGATGCGCTTCACCGCTCGAGCCATCGCGTCCGCGTCATCGCTCGGCACGAGCAAACCGTCGTGTGTGTCGTCGACGAGAAACGGAATGCCGCCCACAGACGTGCTCACGACACACAAACCACACGCCATCGCCTCGATCACGCTCACGGGCGTGTTGTCGATGGTGCTGGTATTGAGAAACACGTCCGCTTCGCCGAGCACGTTCGGCACGTCAGCCTTGGGCACACCGCCGCGCAGCTCCACGTGCGCGCCGAGTCCGGCTTGCGCGATGGCCTCTCGGGTCGCGGCGTGCGTGCCATCGCCGGTATCCGAACCCACCATCGTCAGATGGACATTCGGCATCGCTTGCGTTAGGCGTGCAATCGCCCGCACGGCCAGCGTCGGATTGTAGACGCGATGAAAGGCGCGCAGCCACACGAGGCGCGGCACCGCGCGCGTCCGCTCCCGAAAGCGATAGGACCCGAGCTCGATCGCGTTCGGTACGAGGGCGAGGTCGTCGCGCACGAATCGCAAACGGTCGCGGAGATACATGGATGGCGTCGTGACCGTGTGCGCGCGATGCAGTAGGCGCCGAACCCGTCGCGGCCACCGCGCCGCAAACGCGGGCAGGTTGCCGCCGTGGAGCGTGATCACGTACGGTCGACGCGCCGCGCGCAGTGTCGCCGTCACGGCCTCGGCCCACACGAACGCGGCGCCCGAGTAGACGTCCACCACGGCCACGTCATAGTCGGCGCGGCGCCGCCAGACCGTGCTCACCATGTCGGCAAGTCGCGCGGCACGCGCGCGCTTGTCCGAGGTCGTGAGGGTCGTCCACCCCACCGAAGCGAGTCGCGCGGCCAATGCTTCGCCCACTGTCAGGCTCGCTCTCGAGCTCGACAGAAAATTTCCGACGAAGAGAACGCGTGGAGTCATCGGTGCGGGACCGCACGATGTCATGACTCACCATGAATTGCCAGAGCCGACTTCATCATTGCACCGCAAAGACGATCGCATCCGCAACGCGTCTTATCACGCAACTCCGATCATCATTTCCTGTCCGTGCAACAATTCGTGGCCGCCGTAACATTTTCTCTCGCCGTGACCACGCTCTAAGTATGTGAATTTCCTTATGGTTACGCGACCACAGAACGCGCGTCTCCGGAGAGTAACTCGGAAAACACAATCGAAACGAGGCACGATCGCACGACCCCTCACCGAGGGGCCGCGACAACGGCAAACCCGGCGAAAGCCGGCGACGCAAAGCTACGAGGCTACCGCGCGTCTTGAGACGCGTCACGCCAGTCGGGCCGCCGAACGGATCCTTCACGGAGGGGTTTGGCATGCGTCCCCATCTCGGCGTAACATCAGCGGCCGTGTTCATCGTCACCCTCGCCGCTGTCGCCTGTCTCGACACATCCTCGCCCAACCTCGACCTCCCCAACGAGGTCGTGGCCATCAGGATGCAGCCCACGTCCGCGAGCGTGCCCTTGGGCGGCCACGTGTCGTTCCAAGCCGTCGCCGTCGACAACTCCGGCGATCCCGTCTCGGGGCAATCCGTCACCTGGTCCAGCCAAGACACGACCGTCGCCGTCGTCGATGCGAACGGCAACGTCTCCACAAAAAAGATTGGTTCGACGCAGATCGTCGCGTCGGGCGACTCGAAGGTCGGCACCGCCTCTGTGAACGTTATGCCGCCGGCCGTCGCCTCGGTGCAGCTCACCCCATCGAGCGCCGACATTCTCGTCGGTGATGTGCTCCAACTCGTCGCGACTCCGCGCGACGCGGACGGCAATGCGCTCACCGGCCGTACTATTACATGGTCGAGCAGCAATCAGGCGGTTGCCACAGTGTCGTCGTCAGGTTCGGTGAGCGGCGTCGCACAGGGCACTGCGGTGATTACGGCTACCTCTGAGGGAGTCAGCTCGACCTCGGACATCACGGTGTCGCCGCTCGAGCCGGACACGGTAGTCGTGTCGCCGTCGTCGGTGTCGATTCAGCCCAAACAGACCGCGCAGCTCACTGCGAACGTGCGCAATTCGCAGGGACAGACGATGACCACCACGGTGTCGTGGTTGTCGGGCGATCCGACGCTTGCTTCCGTGAGCGGCAGCGGGCTGGTGACGGGTCTCTCCTCGGGAACGACGACGGTCACCGCTTCCGCGGGCAAGAAGAAAACCAAGGTCAAGGTCGTCGTCGCGCAGTCCGTGGCGGCCAGCGTTACGGTCTCGCCTTCATCTATTTCGTTGACGCAGGGAGGGACGCAGCAGCTCCAGGCGACCGTGAAGGACGATAGCGGCAATGTGCTGACCGGGTCGATCATCACGTGGTCGAGCAACGACACGAGCGCCGCCACGGTCTCGAGCACCGGCATGGTAACGGCGCGCGGTGCAGGCAACGCAACGATCACGGCTCTAAGCAGCGGCGTGAGCGGCACGGCGTCCGTCGCGGTTCAAGCGCTCGCCGCGCCGGTGGCGAGCGTCTCGATGAGTCCGACCTCGGCGTCCTTGGTGACCGGCGACACGATCACCTTCACCGCGACGCCGCGCGACTCGACCGGCACGGCGTTAGGCGGCAGGACGATCACGTGGGCGTCGTCGAATACGTCGGTCGCGAAAGTGTCGGGCACCGGTCTCGTGACGGCGGTCGCCGTCGGCTCGGCATCGATCACGGCAACGAGCGAAGGCAAGATCGGGACGGCGGGTGTCACGGTTTCTGCTCCGCCGGTCGCGTCGGTGGCGGTCAGCCCGCACTCGGCGAGCGTGGTGACTAACGGGACCGTCCAGTTGTCGGTCACGCTGCGCGACGCGAACGGGAACATCCTCACGGGGCGCACGGTCACCTGGTCGTCCAGCGACAGCAGCACGGCGACCGTGAACGGCACCGGCCTCGTAACGGGTGCGACGCCTGGCACCGCCGAGGTGTATGCAACGAGCGAAGGCCACTCCGACTCGTCGACGGTGACGGTTACGGCGCCAGCTGCCGCGACAGTGTCGGTGGCGCCGAACTCGGCGACGCTCAGAGTCGGCAACACGTCGCAGTTCGCGGCGACCGTTCGCGATGCGAGCGGCAACGTGCTCACCGGTCTCACGGTGACGTGGTCGTCGAGTGCGACGGCAACGGCGACGGTGTCGGCATCGGGTCTCGTGACGGCCGTGGCGCCGGGTTCAGCGACGATTACCGCCACGAGCGAAGGCAAGAGCGGGACGTCAGCGATCTCGGTGACGCTGGTGCCCGTGTCCACGGTGACGGTGACGCCCAAGAACGACACGCTTGCGGTCGGCGCCAATGCGCAGTTGAGCGCCACGCTCAAGGACTCGGCCGGCAATGTGCTTACGGGCCGCACGATTACATGGGGAACGTCGAGCGCGAGCGTCGCGACGGTGACGAGTTCCGGCATGGTGACGGGCGTCGCTGGCGGCAACGCCACGATCACCGCCACGAGCGAAGGCAAGTCCGGAACATCGGCGGTCGTCGTGGACGCGCCCGCGCCTCCGCCGCCCACAACCCACGCAGGCTGGTACGTGGCGCCTAACGGGAGCAGCGGGGCGAGCGGCAGCGCAAGCGCGCCGTGGGACCTCGCGACGGCGTTGTCCGGCGCAGGTGGCCGCATCCAACCGGGCGACACAGTGTGGTTGCGCGCCGGCACCTACGGGAGCGGCGAAGGCAACTCCGACTACCACGCTACGCTCAACGGCACCGCGTCGGCGCCGATCATCGTACGGCAGTACCCGGGCGAGCGCGCGACCGTCAACGGCGATATCGCCGTGGACGGCAGCTACACGTGGTACTGGGGCTTCGAGCTCAAGAACACCAACACCTCGACGCAAGACATCCAAGGCATCAACTCACATTGCCCGGGATGCCGCTTTATCAACATGGTGGTGCACGATCATTCCGGCGACGGCTTTGGTCTCTGGTCCGAAGGGCCTAACCAGGTCGCCTACGGCAACATCATCTACAACAACGGCTTCCACGGGTCGACCAGCACCAGCTACGGTCACGGCATCTACACGCAGAACCAGACGGGCACGAAGCTGCTCCAGGACAACGTGCTGTTCAATCAGTTCGGGTACGGCATCCACGTGTACGGGTCGGGCAACGCGTACCTCAACAACTTCACGGTTGATGGCAACGTCTCGTTCAACTCCGGCGTGGGCGACGGCATGAACTACACGCTGGGCGGCGGATCTCCGCTCATCAATCTCGTCGTCAACGGGAACATGGCGTACTACAATCCCGATCGCATGGGGAACAGCTTCCGCATCGGGTACAACTTCGGCACGACGAATACGAACGGCACGATGACCAACAACTACATCGTCGGCACGACGTTCGTGAGTCAGTGGACTTCGGGCTTCACGTTCACGGGCAACACGGTGGTCAACTCGAGCGGCTTGGTCGTGTTGGTCGACCAGGACGTGCCGACGAACAGCACGTGGGACAACAACACCTACAGCGGGGCAGCGTCGACGCCGTTCAGCGCGCTCAACATCGGCTACAGCTTCTCGCAGTGGCGCTCGACGTTCGGATGGGATGCGCACTCGACGTTGAGCTCTTCGCCGCCGCCCAACCACATTGTGGTCGAGCCCAACGCCTACGAGCCGGGGCGCGCGAATATCGTCGTGTACAACTGGACCGGTGCGGGCTCGGTGACGGTGGACTTGTCGGGCGCGCTCAACATCGGCGACCATTTCGTGGTGGTGAACGCGCAGAACTTCTACGGTACGCCGGTGATGTCGGGCGTGTATGGTGGACCGATCTCGCTGCCGATATCGACGGTATCGCCGCCGGCGGCGATCGGCGGTCAGTCGATGCCGGCGACGTCGACGCAGTTCCAGACGTACGTCGTGCTAAAGCAATGATGGATGGATTGACCGTGCGCGATCGCGCCGGTCAGTAAAATTAGTGGGTTCACACAAAGAGAGGGCACCGGCGACGGTGTCCTCTCTTCGTTTCGTGTCGATCCTACTGGGGTCCCATACAATTTCTGCAATGAGTTAGCGCGCGCGAGGTGAATCGATGCGCGTTGCGCTCCGATCCTGTCTGACCGAACAGTCAGGACATCGATCACGCGCAAACTCAGTATTGAGTCACAAACTCCGCACACGATAATTGTCCCCGTCAAGAAGTTGCGGGACCGCACCATACGATGTTGGTGCGACGACTCGCGATGGTTTTCACGAGTGGACTACTAGGCACGATCGCTCGGCCCTCCGGGGCCACCGCGACAAGGGCAAAGCCGGCGAAAGCCGGTGACGCAAAGCTACGAGGCTACGGCTTCCCGTTCATGGGAGGCTACGCTCGTCGGGCCGCCGAACGGACGCTGTACACCCCGGGACCCTGCCGATGCGGATTTCACGATCCCACCTCGCGTTCGCGTTTGCCTGCGCCGCTGTTGCGACCGCAGCCGCCTGCTCCGACACCGTTTCGCCTAACACATCACCGCTCGGCGTAGACGCCACTATCGCGCCGACCGGACCGGTCGTCGTTTCGAACATCGCCGTCGCGACGGGGAAGACCTACGTCGCGAAGCAAGGCGCGATGGTCGTCGGCGCCAAGGTCTACACCGATCGCACCTACCAGACCATGTCTCCCCTGCCGACCGTCGTGCAGGGCGCCACGTACATCCAAACCGCAAACAATGACAAGGTCGCGAAGCCGGGCAGCACCTCCTTCCTGAGCTTTACCGTCGACCGTGCGACGACAGTCTACGTCGCGCACGACAACCGGATCGCCGCGCCGAAGTGGTTGACCTCGACCTTTACCAAGACGACGTCCACGATCACCAACACCGATTTTTACGGCCAACAGCACCTCACCCTCTTCAAGCGCGATTTCCCGCAGGGCAAGGTGACGTTGGGCAGCAACGTCGATCAGACAGGCAATTGCAACATGTACATGGTGATCCTCGTGGGCTCGGGTTCGACGACGAC
>DATEKK010000093.1:0-5961 GCA_035277485.1 Gemmatimonadaceae bacterium | reverse complement strand
CGACCTGTCGCTGCCCGATGCGGTCGCGCGTGCGTACGCCTACACGGTGTACGTGGATGGCGCGCGCGCGACGCTCGAGCAGGATGGTGCGCGGCTCGAGGTGGCCGTAGACGGGGCGCCGAATGCGTGCATGAGCGTGTCCGTCGACAAACCGGCGTGGTCGCCCTTCCGGCGCGGCGCGCACCGCGTGGCACTTGCACCGTCGATCGGCGCGCCGGCGTCGCTCGCCGATGCGATAGGGCCGTGGCACGCCGCGGCGGGTGTAGAACCCGGCGCGACCGTGGAGTGGACCGTCACCTGGCGGTCTGTGCCTTGACAGAGTGAGCGGCGAGGCGGCGTCTCGATCGCCGATAAGGGGTCAGGACCCGCTAGCCGATCGCCGCGAGCCTTGACGCGCCGCCAGTTGGCGTCCATGCTCGGACACACTTGTCACAGCCGGGGCGACGATGACTTTGCCGACGCACCGAATCGTCGTGACGGTCAACGGTACCCGTCACGCGCATGATGTTGAACCGCGCATGCTTCTCGTGCACTACCTGCGCGACCAGCTCGGCCTAACGGGCACGCACGTCGGATGTGACACGAGTCAATGCGGTGCCTGCACCGTCATGCTGGAGGGCGACCGCACTGTGAAGTCGTGTACGATGTTCGCGGTGCAGGCCGACGGGCACGCCATCACGACCATCGAGGGGTTGGCGGCGGTCGGCTCCCTGCATCCGTTGCAGGATGCTTTCCGGGAGGAGCACGGATTGCAGTGCGGGTTCTGCACGCCAGGGATGATCATGGCCGCGGCCGGACTTCTGGCGGCGAATCCGCATCCTTCGGAGGCAGAAATTCGCGCCGGCCTCGAAGGCAACCTGTGCCGCTGCACGGGCTATCACAACATCGTGAAGGCGGTCGAGCGCGCGGCGACGCGTCTTGCTGCGCTCGAGCGCGAATCTCGCGTGCCGGTCAACACGCCGGTGTCGCTCACCCCGATCGCGGCCGACTAACCGGGAGGAGACATGGCATCCGCCACTGCACCCGCGAGCCGGCTGTTCGGCGCCAGTGTCAAGCGCCGCGAAGACGGGCGGTTCATTACCGGACAGGGCCAGTACACCGACGATATCACGTTTGCCGGCACCGCGTACGCGGCATTCGTGAGGAGTCCGTACGCGCACGCACGCATCCGGCACATCGACGTTCAGCCTGCGTTCGAGGTGGAGGGCGTGCACGTGGTGTTCACGGGGCAGGATTTGGCGGCGGGCGGTGTGAATCCGATACCGCCGGGCTGGCTCTTGCCCGACATGCAGATCGCCGAGCATCGCGCGCTGGCGGTGGATCGTGTGCGACACGTGGGCGAGGCGGTGGCGGTGGTAATCGCGGATTCGCCGTACGTGGCCCGCGATGGGGCGGAGCGGGTTCACGTCGACTACGAGGAGCTGCCGGGCGTGTCGGCGGCGGTGGCGGCCATGGAACCGGGCGCGCCCCGCCTCCACGACAACGCCGCCAACAACATCTGCTTCCGTTGGGCGTTAGGCGACGCCGAGCGAACGGACGCGGCGATCCGCGGCGCCGCGCACGTGGTGCGCCAGCGGTTGGTGAATCATCGCGTGGCGCCCGTCGCGATCGAACCGCGCGCGTCGCTCGCCACCTACTCGCGGGCCACCGACGAGCTGACGTTGTACGTCACGTCGCAGAATCCGCACGTGCACCGGCTCATCATGGGGGCGTTCGTGTTGGGCATCCCGGAGCAGAAATTCCGGGTCATCTCGCCGGACGTGGGCGGCGGCTTCGGGTCGAAGATCTTCGTCTATCCAGAGGAGATCGTGACCTCGTGGGCGTCGCGGCGGCTCAATCGTCCGGTCAAGTGGACGGCCGAGCGCCGGGAAAGCTTCATGACCGATTCGCACGGCCGCGATCACGTGAGCGACGTCGAAATGGCGTTTGACCCGGACGGCCGGATGCTCGCGTTGCGCGTGCACACGGTCGCGAACATGGGCGCCTATCTGACGTTGTTCGCGCCCGCCATCCCGACGTATCTGTATGGCACGCTGCTCAACGGCGTGTATGCGATTCCGACGATTTCCGTGTCGGTGGACGCGGTGTACACCAATACGACGCCGGTCGATGCGTACCGCGGTGCGGGGCGGCCGGAGGCGTGCTACGTGTTGGAGCGCACGATGGACGTGGCCGCGCGCACGTTAGGCATCGATCCCGCCGAGCTGCGGCGGCGCAACTTCATTCCGAAAGACCGGTTTCCGTATCAGACGCCTGTGGCGCTGGTGTACGACAGCGGCAACTACGCGCCGGCGCTGGACCGCGCGCTCGAGATCGTGGGCTACCCGGATTTCCGCCGCCGGCAGGCGGAGGCGCGGACCCGCGGGAAATACCTGGGGCTCGGCCTATCCTGTTATATCGAGGCGTGCGGCATCGCGCCGTCGCAGGTTGCGGGCTCGTTAGGCGCTCAGGCGGGGCTCTGGGAGAGCGCGACGGTGCGCATTCACCCGACCGGAAAAGTGACTGTATTCTCGGGATCGCACTCGCACGGACAGGGACACGAAACGACGTTTGCCCAACTCGCGGCCGATGAGTTAGGCGTGGGCTTGGACGACGTGGAGATCGTCCACGGCGACACGGGCCGCGTGCCGTTCGGCATGGGCACGTACGGAAGCCGGAGTCTCGCCGTCGGCGGCAGCGCCATCCACCTGTCGATCGAGAAGATCAAGGACAAGGGGAAGCGGGTGGCCGCGCATCTGCTCGAGGCGTCGCCCGACGACATGGATTTCCGCGACGGAACCTTCTTCGTGAAAGGAGTGCCCGGGCGCGGCAAGACCTTCGCCGAAGTGTCACTGGCCGCGTACCTGGCGCACAACCTGCCGCCGGGCATGGAACCAGGTCTGGACGCGACCTCGTTCTACGATCCGTCCAACTTCACATTCCCGTTCGGCACCCACATCGCGGTGGTGGAGGTGGATCGGGAGACAGGGCGTGTCGTGCTCGCGCGTTACGTGGCGGTGGACGACGTCGGCAAGGTGATGAACCCGATGATCGTGGACGGGCAGTTGCACGGCGGGATCGCGCAAGGCGCCGCGCAGGCGTTATGGGAGCACGCGGCGTACGATGACAACGGCCAGTTGCTCGCGGGATCGCTGATGGACTACGGCCTGCCGAGGGCGGACATGCTGCCCATGTACGAAACCGATCGGACGGAGACGCCGTCGCCCATCAATCCGTTAGGCGTGAAGGGGGCCGGCGAGGCGGGTACCATCGCGTCGACGCCGGCGGTCGTCAATGCGGTCATGGATGCGCTGTCGCCGTTCGGCGTCGTACACCTCGATATGCCGCTGACGGCCTCCAAGGTCTGGACGGCGATGCAGTCCGCCGGCGGGAGGGCCTAACGATGTATCCGGCACCATTCGAATATCATCGCGCGGCGAGCGCCGGTGACGCGGTGGCGTTGCTCGAGGAGTACAAAGATCAGGACGCCAAGCTGTTGGCCGGCGGTCACTCGCTCATCCCCTTGCTCAAGCTGCGGTTCGCGCAGCCGCACCACCTGATCGACGTGCGGCACATCGCGGCGCTGCACGGCATTCAGGACGCGGATACGGCGATCGTGATCGGTGCGGCCACCACGCACTGGATGGTCCAGAGCTCACCCGTGATCGCGCGACGCGTGCCCATGCTCGCGGAAGCGGCGGCCAAGATCGGCGATCCGCAGGTGCGCAACATGGGAACCATCGGTGGCAGTCTGGCCCACGCCGACCCGGCGGCCGACCTGCCGGCGGTCATCCTTGCGTTAGGCGCCCGCCTTTCCGTGCTCGGTCCGCGGGGTGCGCGCGTCATTGCGGCCGACGACTTCTTCGTGGACCTGCTCACCACGGCGTTGGCTCCCGATGAGATCCTCACCGACGTCCGCGTTCCGGTTACATCGTCCGGCACGGGCGGCGCCTACGAAAAGTATCCGCACCCGGCGTCGGGGTACGCCCTGGTCGGAGTCGCGTCGATGCTCACCCTGCGCGCCGGCGTGGTGGAGAGCGCACGCGTGGCGCTCACGGGTGTGGGCACCAAGCCCCTGCGGGCGCGCGGTGTCGAAACGGTGCTCACGGGCCAAACGCCCGATGCGGCCACCATCGCGCGCGCCGCGCTCGAAGCCGCTGCAGGCCTGGACCTCCGGAGCGATGCGGTCGGGACGGCCGAGTGGCGGCGGGCCGTGCTCACGGCGTACGCGACGCGCGCGATCGCGCGATCGGCCGATCGAGCGCGCGCGACCTAACTCGGTTAGGCCACCGCGCTACCCGGCGCGCCGCCGGCCGAATAAACGGCCGATCCAGTCGACGAGGGCCTTGAAGAGGAGCGGCACGAGCCGCACCGGCTCCGCCGCGCGCGCCGCTCTCGTCGGCGCGCTGCCCGCGTCCACCGCAGTCGCGCCGTGCGCCCCGCCGGCCGCGGCGTTCGACACACCCATCACCGACCCGTTAGGCCGCATCGGCTCGGGCGGCTCCCCGGGAGATTCGAGCGTGCTCCGCACACAGGCCGTGAATTGCGCAAAGAGTTGCTTGTTGACCGTTTCGATCATGCCGCGCCCGAATTGCACGATCTTACCGGCAACATCGAGCTCGGCTTCGACGCGCACGCGAACGAGTCCGTCGTGTTCGGGAGAGATAGTGGAGGTCATTCGCAGACGCGCGGAACCGGGGCCGGCGCTCTCGCGCCCCTCGGCAGTGATCAGAACGCGATGTTCCGCTTCGTGGAGCTCGCCGAGCACGGCTTTCCCGCTGTACGCTGCGGTCACCGGTCCCACCTTCACTTTCACCGTGCCCAGGTAGGTGCGGTCGTCCTCTTGTCCAACGAGTGTTGCGCCCGGCAGGCACTCCACGACTCGTCGAGGATCGATCAGGTAGCGCCACACCTCCTCGACGCTCGCACGCACGGTAAAGGACTCCTCGATGCGGAACGACATGCTGCCTCCGCGCTCAGTGCGCCGCAACATGAGCCGCGCCCGATGCCGCGTCAAGCAAATCGATCGCCCGCCGGAAATGGAGCGCGGGTGAGCCGGCATGCCGACTTGTCGCAGCCCACGTATCCGGGTATGCTGCCACAAGAGCGTCAATGCGCTAGGCGTTCTGTCGATTCGTCCTCATGCCCGACGAACGCGGACCACTCCAGCGGAGCCAGCGTGCGCGAAGAAATCCGCGACATTCAGCGGCTCATGGAGCACGAAGGCTATGTCACCGACCGCGGAGTAGCCACAGCCGTCTACCTCGCCCTCGCGCTCCACAAGCCGCTGTTAGTCGAGGGGCATCCCGGCGTCGGCAAGACCGACATCGCCAAGGTGCTGGCACGCACGACCGGCGCCGAGCTCATTCGTCTGCAATGCTACGAAGGACTTGATGTGGCGACGGCGCTCTACGAATGGAATTACCCGAAGCAACTGCTGCACATCAAACTCGACGAGGCCTCGTCCCGGCCCGTCGCCGAGCGTGAAGCCGCGATTTTCAGCGAACCGTTCCTGCTCAAACGTCCGCTGTTGCAGGCAATTTCGCACGTTGGTCCAGCGCCGGTGCTGTTGATCGACGAAGTGGATCGCAGCGACGAAGAGTTCGAAGCCTTTCTGCTCGAAGTGCTTTCCGATTTTCAGGTGACGATTCCCGAGATCGGCACCGTACGCGCGACGCAGACGCCGTCGGTGGTTCTGACGTCCAACCGTGCGCGTGACCTGTCGGAAGCGCTGCGCAGGCGTTGCCTGTACCTCTGGATCGACTATCCGTCGTTAGACAAGGAGCTGTGCATCGTTCGTCGCAAGGTCCCTGGCATCGACGAGCGCCTGGCGGCGGCGATTACCGCGTTCGTGCAATCTCTGCGTCGGCTCTCACTGGCAAAGACGCCGGGCGTAGCAGAAACACTCGACTGGGCGGCGGCGCTCGTCGTGTTGCATGCGACGCACCTGGATGAAGCGATCGTGCGTGAGACGCTGGGCTG
>DATEKK010000092.1:0-6063 GCA_035277485.1 Gemmatimonadaceae bacterium | reverse complement strand
CAAACGGTGACGTTGCAAGAACAGAACGCGGCGCAGGCCCGTCAGCAGCTCGATCTGGCCGAAGTGAAGTACAAAGCTGGTGCAGCGACGTATCTCGACATCTCCGATGCCCAAGCAACGTATTCGACGGCCGAGAACGATCGCATCAACGCGATCTATCAGTTTCACAAAGCGTTCGCCGCGCTCGAGGGCGCGGTGGGCCATCCATTGCGTTAACAGGGACACCCATGACTAAAGGGGCGAAGTTAGGCGTTGCCGGTGTGCTCGTCGCGCTCGTGGCGGGCGTGCTCGTGCTCGCCGCGGCCACGCGGGGGAACAAGCCGACCGACGTGCGCGAAGAGAAGGTCGAACGGCGTGACCTCGTCGCGTCCGTCACGGCCAGCGGCCAGGTGGAACCGAAAACCAAGGCCGACATCTCCTCCGACGTGAGCGGCCGCATCGTCAAGCTCTCGGTGAAAGAGGGCGACATCGTCAAGAAGGGTCAGTTCTTGTTGCAGATCGACCCGTCCACCTATGAAGCGGCGGTGCAGCAGCAAGCGGCCCTCGTGGCGAGTTCGCGCGCGGACCTCATGCGCGCCAAGGCCAACCTCCAGCAATCGCAGAGCGCGCTCCGCCGGTCGCAGGAAATCAAGAAGACGAATCCGACGTTCGTGTCCGATGACCAGATGGAGCAGTTGAGCACCACGGTGGACGTGAACCAGGCGCTCTTCAACTCCGCGGAACACGCCGTGGATCAGGCCGAAGCGGGTCTCAAGAACGCGCAGGCGAGTCTCGCGAAGACGACCATCGTTGCGCCCATGAGCGGCCAGGTGACGCGCCTCAACGTCCAACAGGGTGAGACGGCCATTCAGGGCGAGTTCAACAAGGACGCCGCGCTGTTGCTCACGATCAGCGACATGAAGGTGCTCGAGACCAAGGTGAAAGTCGACGAGACCGACGTCGCGCGCATTCAAGTGGGCGATTCGGCGCAGGTCGAGATCGACGCATTCCCCGATACGACATTCATCGGCAAGGTGGTCGAGATCGCCAACAGCTCGCTCACCGACCCGACGGCGACGACCACCGCCAGCACTACGGGCGACCAAGCCGTTGATTACTACGTGAAGGTGCAGCTGCTCAATCCGCCGCCCGACACACGTCCGGACTTTTCGGCGACCGCGAAGATCGTGACCGACACGCGCAAGAACGTGTTGAGCATCCCGATCATCGCGCTGACGGTGCGCGAGCATCAGAACACGCCGTTAGGCGACACGGCACAGGTCGCCATGGGCGGCAAGCAGCCTGTCAAGCAAGTGGGCAAGCAGGACGTCGAGGGCGTGTTCGTGATCGGAAAGGACAACAAGGTCACGTTCCGGCCGGTGAAAGTGGGCGTGGCGGGCGAGGAGTACTTCGAGGTGTTGAGCGGCGTGAACCAAGGCGAAAACATCGTCGCGGGCAGCTACCAGGCCATTCGCGACCTCAAGGAGGGCATGTTGGTGCGCGAGACCAAAACGGATTCGACGACGAAGAAGAAGGAGAGTGGCGCGTGATCGCTGACGTACGCGAGATCCCGCTCAGCACCACCGGTGAACGGCAGGCGGTGGTCGGCGATGCGGGCGCGGTCCCGGGCAAGGACTGGGTCATCGTCACGCGCGGCATCACCCGCGATTACGACATGGGCGGCGAAGTGGTGCACGCGTTGCGCGGTGTCGACCTGGCGGTGCGCCGCAATGAATACGTGGCCATCATGGGCCCATCGGGCTCGGGCAAGTCGACGCTCATGAATCTCGTGGGCTGTCTCGACACCCCCACGTCCGGTGAGTACTGGCTCAACGGCTCGCTGGTGTCGGACATGAAGGACGACGCGTTGGCGCGCGTGCGCAACCGCGAGATCGGCTTCGTGTTCCAGACGTTCAACCTCCTGCCCCGCGCGACGGCCCTCCACAACGTGGAGCTGCCGCTCGTGTACGCCGGCGTCGGCTCGGCGGAACGCAAGAAGCGCGCGGTGGAAGCGCTCGAGCGCGTGCAGCTCAAAGACCGCATGGACCACCGGCCTAACGAACTGTCGGGCGGTCAGCGGCAGCGCGTGGCCATCGCGCGGGCGCTCGTCAACCGGCCCGCGATCCTGTTGGCCGACGAGCCCACGGGAAACCTCGACTCGGCAACGTCGGAAGAAATCATGCGCGTGTTCGAGGAGCTCGCGAACACAGGCCAGACCGTGATCATGGTGACCCACGAGTCCGACATCGCGGCCCATGCGCGGCGCGTGGTGGTGCTGCGCGACGGACGGATCTCGTCCGACGAGCGCCGCGAGAAATTCGTGCAGAAGCTGGAGAAGTAAGGCGTGCCGCTGTTCGAAGCGGTGCGTCTCGCGCTCGCGCAGATCCGCGTGCAGAAGCTCAAGAGCTTCTTCACCCTGTTAGGCGTGACGATCGGCGTGATGTTCCTCATCGCCGTGGTGTCGATCGTCCAGGGCATGTCGAACTACGTGACCACCGCGGTCGCCGGCAAGTTTCTGGGCGTGAACACGGCCACACTGCGCAAATTCCCGGATTTCCAGACCGGCAACGTGACGGACGCGCAGTGGCATCTGTGGATGCGGCGTCCGCCCATCACGATCGCCGACGCGTACGCCGTCCGCGACGCATTGCCGCCGGGCGCGGGGTGGGCGATCGACGACATGCGGTGGGTGAACGCCGAAAGCAAGTACACGAACGGCGGACCGCAGCTCTTGGCGCACGCGGCGACGCCGCAGCTGTTCAAGATCAAGGACCTCGTCGTCACGGAAGGCCGCGTGTTCAACGAGGAGGAGGAACAGTTAGGCCTTCCCGTCGCGGTCATCGGAATCGAGACGCAGCAGTACTATTTCCCCGGCGTCGACCCCATCGGCCGCGAAATCAAGGTGGGCGGACTGCCGTTCCGCGTGATCGGCATCCTCGACAAACAGGGCACGATGTTCGGGCAGCCCTTGGACCGCGTGATCTACGCCCCCTTCAGCTCGCCGATGCAGCGGTTCACCGGCGCGCGCATCAATCTCGCCGGTGTCATCGTGCAGGCGCCATCGCCGGCCGCGATGAACGACGTCCAGGAAGCCGTCACCGAGCTCATGCGGCAGCGGCACAAGCTGCATCCGTCGCAGGACAACGACTTCGTGGTCGAAACGTCCGCGTCGGCGCTGAGCGCCTGGGACAAGATCAAGGGCTATCTCGTGGCCGCGGGCATCTTTCTGCCGGCCATTGGCCTCGTGGTGGGCGGCATCGTGATCATGAACATCATGCTCGTCGCCGTGGCCGAGCGCACGCGCGAGATCGGCATTCGCAAGTCGTTAGGCGCGCGCCGGCGCGACGTGATGGCGCAGTTCCTGGCCGAAGCCACCACCCTGAGCATCCTCGGCGCCGCCTTCGGCATCGGACTCGGCTTCGGCCTGTCCAAGCTCCTGTCGTCGGCCTTCAATCTACCATCGGGCGTCGCGCCGTGGTCGATCGTCGTCGCGCTCGGGTTAGGCGGCGGCGTGGGCATCGCGGCGGGTATCTACCCGGCCAGTCGCGCCTCGCGGCTCGATCCCATCGTCGCGCTGCGCGCGGAGTGACGCGATGAAGATCGTCGACCGGCTCAAGATGCTGTCCGAAGGCGTGACGATCGCCTTCGATTCGATCCGCGCGAACAAGGTGCGCGCGGCGTTGACGATCCTGGGCATCACCGTGGGCGTCTTCGTGGTGACGGGCATGTCGGCTACCGTGCAGGGGATCAACGCGGGCGTGTCCGCGAGCCTCGCCGCCGCTGGCCCAACGACGTTCTTCGTGACCCGTTGGCCCGTCGCCATCAATTCGTGCAACGGCGCCGCGGACAGCTGCCCCTGGCGCCATAACGCGCCGCTTTCGCTCGATGACGCGCACGTCATCCTCAGACAGCCGGGCATCCAGAGCGTCATCGTACATGTCGGAAACTCGGCGCAAGTGAAGTTCCGCAACAACAACATCCCATCGGCGAGCGTGGATGCGTACACCGCGGACTGGACCGAGGTGAACGACGGCGACATGGTTGCGGGCCGCAACTTCACGGAAGGAGAGAACACGGACGCGTCATCTGTCGTTGTGATCAACACTGGCCTGCGCAAGCAGCTCTTTCCCGACCTGCAAGACGAGCAGGCGGTGGGCAAGGAGATCATGGTCGGGGCCAATCCGTTCCGCGTGATCGGCGTTTGGGACCAGACGGGTAGTCTCTTCGACAACGCGGACGAGCCCAAGGCGACGGTGCCGTTCGAGACCGCGTACCGCAAACTGAACTTCGGTATTCGTTGGCTGGATCTCACGGTCAAGCCGCGCGACGGTGTGACGCAGGACGTCGCCATGGATCAGGCGATCGCCGCGTTGCGCATTCGGCGCCAGCTCAAGCCGGCGCAGGACAACACCTTCTTCGTGAGCACGCCGGAGAAGGTGATGGAGCTCTACAACGACATCGTCGGCAAGTTTTTCTTGTTCATGATCGGCTTGTCGGCGATCGGCCTCATGGTGGGCGGCGTGGGCGTGATCGCGATCATGATGATCAGCGTGACCGAGCGCACGCGAGAGATCGGCGTGCGCAAAGCGTTAGGCGCAACCCGCGCTACCATTCTCTGGCAGTTCCTCGTCGAGGCGGCCACGTTGACCATGATCGGCGCCGTGACGGGTCTCGTGATCGGCGGCGCGCTCACGTACATCATTCGCGCGAACACGTCGATCAAGGCGGCGATCCCGGCGTGGGCGATCGGCGCGGCGCTGTTCGGAGCGGCCTTCACCGGCATTCTGTTCGGCCTGTTCCCGGCCTACCGCGCCGCCAAGCTCGATCCGGTGGAAGCCCTCCGCTACGAGTAGTCGAGCGGCCGCGGACGCGGCCGGCGTGGTCCCATGCACCCTCGTCGATTGCCGGTGCTAACGTTAGTCGCGGAAGGCGTGGCGAGCGCGGTGGACGCGCTCGAGTCGAGCACGCTGCGCACGACCCTCGCGGTGGCGATGGTGGCGGCCAGCGTCTGCGCGCTGCTCGTGGGCGGCGCCGCGATGCACGGTGCGGCCCTCCGCGTACGGCGCGATGCGATCGCCGACGGGGCGCGTGGATTCATCGTGTACCGATGGCCGGCGCTCCGGGCCGGCGTTCCGTTAGGCAGCGCGGACGCGCGGGCGCTCGCATCCCTGCCCCAGGTGGACGGCGCGGCGGCGCACCAGTCGGTCGTGCTGCCCGTCGGCACGGGCGGCCGGCTGATCACCGGCGTCACGATCGATGCGTACGACGCGGCCGGCCCGGCGCTCGCCAACGATGACCTCGTGCGCGGCCGCTGGTTCACGGCGGCCGAGGAGGCGCAGGCGGCGCCGGCGGTCGTCCTCGACGACCGGATGCTCGCACCCCGGGGTACCCCGACTCGTGCGTTAGGCAGCGAGATCGAGATCGCCCACCGGCGCTTCCGGGTGATCGGAGTCTTCCACGATACAGGTCCCGGTCTCCACGCGATCGTTCCGCTCGAGACCGCGCACCGCGTCCTCGGTGCGTCTCCAGGATGGACCGATGTCGTCGTCCGGGCGCGCGACGGGATTGCGATCCCTGATGCGATGCGTGCCGCGGCCACACGTCTCCGGGTCGCGCGCCACCTCGGTGGCGCGCCGCCGGACTTCGTCATCGCCGGTGCCGATGGCCTGCACGCCGGCACGCGCATCGTGCCGCTCGCGTCGCCGTTCACAGCCGGCCTGCTCGCCGCCGGTGTCCTCACGCTGGCCGGCGTCACGATCCTGCTCCTCATGCGCCGCAGCGTGCGCAACCGCACGCGCGAAATCGGCATGCGCAAGGTGCTCGGCGCCACGCGCGCGGCGATCCTGCTCGAGATCGTGGCCGAGTCCGCCACACTCGCGACGCTCGGCGGGCTGTCCGGCCTTGCCGCGGGACGCGGTATCGCCATGCTCGTGGCGGGCACCACACCCGTTCCAGCATCGGTGAGCGCCGCGGCCGCCCTCACGGCGCTTGGCCTAACGATCACCGGCGGCGCGGCGTTCGGCGCGCCGCCCGCCGTCCGCGCCGCCAAGCTCGACGCGCTGCGCGCGCTGCACGGCACCTGAC
>DATEKK010000091.1:0-8291 GCA_035277485.1 Gemmatimonadaceae bacterium | reverse complement strand
TGCTCCCCGAGGGGATGGTCACGGGAGGCGTGTTGCACCCGAGTCCGGCCAACCCGCGTGCCAACGCGTCGTGGGTGCGCGACGCCGAGCGTGATCTGCGCCGTCTCGGCGTCGAGGTGCCTGACTCGCGTAAGAGTCCTGTCAAACCAGCTTGACATCCGAGTGCCACGCGGCACGTTGTGCACTGGCCCCCAGGAGAACGCATGCCATCCGGTACTCGTAGCCGACGCCAGCATCCGGTGAGTCGCTGGTTGGAGTTCCTCGCGCACGATGCGCGACTGGCGTTGAGGTCCGCGCGTGCGTATCCGCTGTTCACGACGATCGTGGTCCTCACCATCGCGCTCGGCATCGGTGCGAACACGGCGATTTTCAGCGTCGTCGATGCCGTGCTACTGCGACCGCTGCCGTTCGCCGAGGGCAGTCGCATCGTCTCGTTATGGGATACCAATCCGGACAAGACCGTGCCGCGGTTCGGCGTGTCGATGCCGGACTTTCGCGATTGGCACGATCGCACGCACTCGTTCAGCGAGATGGCGTTGTATGCGACCGGCCTCACGAGCATCGCCGGCCGCGACGGGCCCGAGAGCGCCACATCGCTCATGGTGTCGCCCAACTTCCTCGATGTGTTAGGCGTCCATCCGGTGCTCGGCCGCTCGTTCGCGTCGGACGACGCGCGCGGCGAAACGAGTAACGCGGTGCTGATCACCTACGGGTTCTATCAGCGGCATTTCGGTGGTAAGCAGTCGGCACTTGGCGCGCAGCTCTCGATCAATGGGCGCTCGCGCACGGTGGTCGGCGTGCTCCCGCGCGACGCCGAGTTGTTGGGCCCCGCATTCGTGGGCGCGCCGCTGGACGTGGTGACGGTGATCGAGCTCACGTCGTACCCATCCGTCGAGCGTCATGCGCAACACCTGTTCGGGGCGATCGCGCGGCTCAAACCCGGTGTCACGCTCGACGCAGCGCGCGCCGATGTCTATGCCGCCGAGGTGCAGACGGCGCACGAGAATCCGGAGATCGCCGGATGGACGGCGAGCGTCTTCCGGCTGAGCGACGACCTTTCGTTAGGCACGCGCGGGCCGTTGCTGGTGCTGCTGGGCGCGGCGATGCTCGTGCTGCTCATCGCGTGCGCGAACGTCGCCAACTTGCTGCTCGTCCGCGGCGCGGCTCGCGGGCGTGAGATCGCGGTGCGCCAGGCGTTGGGCGCATCGCGCGGCCGGCTGGTCGCGCAGCTCGTGGTGGAGAGCGTGGTGCTGGCGCTGGCCGGTGCCGTGATCGGCGTCGCCCTGGCCGGCGTGGCGCTGGCCGCGTTGCGCGGGATCATCCCGGCCGGCGTGATTCCGCGCACCGGCGGCTTCGAGCTCGACGTGTCCGTGATCGCGTTCGCGTTCGGTCTCAGCATGTGCTCCGCCGTCCTGTTCGGCCTGTGGCCGGCGATTCGCGCGAGCCTGCCGTCGTTAGGCAAGTCGCTGCGCGACGGCGGCCGCGGCAACACGGGGGACGGCCGCGCGCACCGGACGCGGCGCCTGCTGGTGGTGGGCGAGCTGTCGCTCACCGTGGTCCTGGCCGTGTGCGCCGTGCTGGTGGCGCAGAGTCTCTCGCGCATGATGCGCGTGGATCCCGGCTTCCGTCCCGAGCACACGATCACGGCCCAGATCACGCTCGGTACCGGGTATCCGGATTCGACCGGCATCGCGTTCTATCGGTCGCTGCTGATGGACCTGTCGGCGCGGCCGGACATCGTGGCCGCGGGTGCGACCGACACGCCGCCTTTGGTCGGCGGCGGCGTGTTCACGTCCATCCGGCTGGTCGGGCAGCCGCCGCGCCCGCCTGACGATCCGCTCATGAGCACCATCCGCTTCGTGACGCCGGGATTTTTCCGGGCGATGGGCATGCGCACGATCGCCGGCCACGACGTCGCCTGGGACGAAGCCGCGCCGACCATCGTGCTCAGTCAGACGGCCGCGCGCACGTTCTGGCCCAACGCGAGTGTGATCGAACAGCAGATCGCGTTCAACACGCAGCCCGCCGGCTACCAGATCGTGGGCGAGGTGAACGATGCGGCGCAGACGAGCCTCGCGTCGCCGCCCGCGCCGGTGGTCTACGTCTCGATGCGACGGTCCGTGCGCCTGCTGCGCACGATGACCCTCGTGGTGCGCGGCCGCGGCGACGCCGCATCGCTCGCGCCGATCGTGCGCGAAGCGGTGCACGACATCGATCCGGGCCTGCCCATTTACAACGTGCAGACGCTGCAATCGATCGTCGACCAGTCGGTGGCGCAGCCGAAGTTGAACGGCGCGCTCATGGGGGTGTTCGCCGCCGCGGCGCTGCTGCTCGCTGCGTTAGGCCTGTACGGCGTCGTGTCGTACTCGGTCACGCAGCGCCGGCAGGAGCTGGGGCTCCGCGTGGCGCTCGGCGCCCAGCCCGGCGCAGTGCTGCGCCTCGTGTTGGGCGAGGGCATCGCGCTGGCCGTCGCCGGCATCGCCTTGGGCGCGGTGGGCGCCCTGTTCGGCGCGCGACTCATCCGCTCGTGGCTGTTCGGGATCGGACCCGCCGATCCGGCGTCGTTCGTCGTCGTGGCGGTGGTCCTGGCGGCGGTCGCGCTCGCGGCCAGCTACCTGCCGGCTCGCCGCGCCGCGCGCGTGAGTCCGCTCATCGCCATGCGCGGCGACTGACGGCCGGCGCCCGACGCGCCGGCGCATTCAACGCATCGCTCGATCGTAAATTCGCGGCGCCCAACGCTGCGTCGCCCGCGTGCAGCCGCGCGCGGTGTCTACGTCATTCCGGCGGCCCGGATACGCAATGGCGCCGGCTCCCTACGCCATACTCGCCGCGCAACCCAATGATCTGACGTAGCCCGCGGAACACCGCCGCCTCGCATGGTCCATCGCGTTCACGTTCTGCTGCCTAACGCGATGCGAGGACACCCCCATGCGACCCACATCGATCCGTGCGCTGCCGTCCCGGTTTCGCGTATTGCCATCGCTTGCACTCGCCGGCGCGCTCACGGCGTTCACGCACTGGCTCGGCGACGCCATCCCGCGCGTCGCTGTTCCAAACCACGTCGTCCGCGGCGATCCGGCCACACTGCGCCCGCGCGCACGGCACGGTCATACGCCTAACGGAGCGTGGACCGTCGAAGGCGGCGCCGGCGGCGATCACTACTCCCCGCTCGCCGAAATCACCCGCGCCAACGTCGAATCGCTGCAAGTCGCGTGGGTCTATCGTACCGGCGACGTGTCCGACGGTGCTAAGGAAGGCAGCGGGCCATCGACGGCATTCGAGTCGACGCCGATTTTCGTCAACGGGCTGTTGTACGTGGCCACGCCGTCGGCTCGCGTCGTGGCGCTCGATCCCGAGCGCGGCACCGAACGGTGGGCATTCGACGCGCATCTCGACCGCGCATCGCTCGCCCACGACGAAGTCACCGTTCGCGGCGTCGCGGCGTGGATCGACTCGAGCGCCGCCACGGATCGAGCCGTCTGCCACACGCGCATCTTCCTCGCCACGTTCGACGCCCGCTTGATCGCGCTCGACGGCGATACCGGACGGCCGTGCGCGGACTTCGGCGTCGCCGGCGCTGTCGATCTGCATGTCGGTGTTCGAGGCGCCGAGGCGCATGCGCACGAGTACCACGTCACATCGCCGCCGGCCGTCGTCGGCGATGTGGTCATCGTCGGCTCATCCATCTTCGACAACATCCGGGTCGACGCCCCGAGCGGCGTCGTGCGTGCCTTCGGCGTGCGCGATGGCCGATTGCGTTGGGCATGGGAGCCGCTCGCGCGGTACAGAGAAGCGGCCTCTGTCGCCGCCGACACCGAGCGTTTTCAGTCGGGCGCGGCCAATTCGTGGGGGCTGTTCACAGTCGACCCCGCACACGGCCTCGTGCTCATTCCAACCGGCAGCGCGAGCCCCGATCACTTCGGCGGATTGCGTCCCGGCGACGATCGCGATGCCAATTCCATCGTCGCGCTACGCGCCTCGACGGGCGAGGAAATCTGGGCCTTCCAGCTCGTTCATCACGACTTGTGGGACTACGATGTCGCAGCCCAGCCGGCGCTCGCCACCGTGGTGCGGAATGGAGTTGCCGTTCCCGCAGTGGTGGAGGCGTCGAAGACCGGCATGGTGTTCATCCTCGATCGCCTAACGGGGAAGCCGTTGTTCCCGGTCGAAGAGCGGCCCGTACCCGCGAGCGACGTCCCGGGCGAAGCGGCGTGGCCCACGCAGCCGTTCCCGACTCTTCCGCCGCCGCTGACACCACAGGGTCTTCGCCCCGAGGATGCCTGGGGTCTCACCCCGATCGACCGCGCCGCGTGCGCCGCGCGCATCCGCAGCCTGCGCTCAGACGGGATTTTCACTCCGCCGAGCGTGCGCGGCTCGGTGGTCAATCCGAGTTTCCTTGGCGGCGTGAATTGGGGCGGCGTCGCGTTCGATTCGCTCCACGACCTCGTCGTGCTGAACACCATTCGTGTCGCGACGGTCGTGACCCTCCTTCCTCCTGCTGCGCCGGGTGCGCGGTTGCGTGGCGGGCAGGATGCCGACGTCGCGCCCGGTATTGGGGCGCCGTACGGCAGTCGCCGCGAGTTGCTCCGTTCGCCGCTCGGCTTGCCGTGCAGTCCGCCGCCGTGGGGAATGCTCGTCGCGATCGACGTTGGCGCCGGGCGCATCCGGTGGCAGGTTCCGCTCGGCACGATGAGCGATTTTGCGCACGTGCCGGCGCCCGCCTCGTGGGGATCGCCGTCTCTCGGCGGACCGCTCGTGACCGCCGGCGATGTCGTCTTCATCGCCGCGGCAATGGACCACTATCTCCGCGCCTACGACGCGGAGTCCGGTCGAGAGCTATGGGCCGCGGCGCTCCCCGCGTCGGCGCAGGCGTCGCCGATGACGTACCGCGCACGGCCCGGCGGGAGACAATACGTCGTCATCGCCGCGGGCGGCCATCATCTCATGCACACGCGCTTGGGCGACTACCTCGTCGCGTTCGTGCTCCGATGATGCGTCTTCCACCACGAGAATGCGTCGGCGACGCCCGTGTCGGGCGTGACGGTCGGCTGCCATCCCAGCTCGCGACGCGCCCGCTCCTCGGAAAACGGATTGTCGTGCGTGAGCATCTTGAGCGTGCCGCCCGCGTGGCGGGCGACGTTCCGACGCCCCACGGCGACGAGCGCCACCTCGAGCGCCCGGAAGAGCGCCCGGCCCGCCGCGAGCGAAATCGCAGGCGCGAAGACCCGCCGCTCGAGGCCGCGCGCGGCGAAGCGCACCATGTCGGCAACGGTCAGCGGATAGTCGCAGGTGAGGTTGTACACGCGGCCCTCTGCGTTAGGCATCGTCGCGGCGCGGATGGCGCCCTCGGCGACATTCTTGGCGTGCACCAGCGGAAGCGTGGTTCTCCCGCCTCCGATCAACGGAAAGATGCCGCGCGACAGAACGACGGCGACGCGCGGAACGAACTGGCGATCGCGCTCGCCATACATCGGCGGCGGCCTAACGATCGCCGCGCGCACCAGGCCGTCGGCGTGCGCGCGGAGCACGAGACGCTCGGCCTCCTGCTTCGATCGTCCGTACGCGTCGTGCGGCGGGAGCTCGGGCAGGACTGCCGTCTCGTCGAGCGGTGCGCGTTCGTAACGGGAGTCGCCGTACACCGCGGTGCTGCTCACGTGGAGCAATCGCGCGCCGCCGGCCGCGCAGGCATCGACGACGTGGCGCGTTCCGTCGATGTTGCCGGCGCGGAACACGTCCCAGTCGATTGCCGGCCCGATCGCTGCCGCGGCATGAAACACCACGTCGCATCCGGCGGCTGCGTCGCGCAACACGCGCACGTTGGCGAGGTCGCCCTCGACGACCTCCGCGCCAAACGACCGGAGCCACGAGGCGCGCGCGGCATCGCGCGCCAGCGCGCGCACGCTGCAACCGGCCGACATGAGGCACTCCACGAGGTAGGAGCCCAGCATCCCGGTTGCGCCGGTAACCAGTGCTTGTCGAGGCGGCGCCGTCTGCATCGGGGGATGATGCCATGACTCGGCGCTTCGCGCGATACCGCCGCCCGCTCGCGATGCTCGTCGCGGCTACGCTCATCGGCGTGGGGGGCGTCGAGTACGCCCATCACGTGCGATGGGCCGGAGCGTTGGAGACGCTGCGGCACGTCTCATTGCCTCTGCTCCTTCTCGCAACAGGATTCCACTTCCTGTCGCTCATGGCCAAGGCCCGCGTATGGCTCGTGTGCCTTCGCGCGTTGGGGGCCATCGACTACGGCGCAGCGGCGCGCGCGACGTTCGTCGGAGCGACGCTCAACAGCCTGTTCGTCGGCAGTGCCGGCGAGGCGGGCCGCGTCGTGATCATGACTCGCTCCAGCGGCCTCCGCGCGCATGCCGTGCTCACCACGGTCGCGCTCGAGCGCCTCTTGAACAGCGCCGGCTTCGTTGTCGTGTTGTGCGTGGCGCTGCTCATCACACCAATGCCGTCGTCCGTTGGGCGGGCGGCGCTTGTCGCCGGGGCCCTCGTCGTCATCGCCGTCACGCTGACGTTGCGTAGCGACCGCCGAAGCGTGCGCCCGCCCGGCAGCGCGAGACGCGCGTGCCGATTCCAGCGGATCATGCGGGTTACGGTTCGACGCGTTCGCAGGAACATGGTCCGGATCCTCACGCTTCGGCGCCTTGCTCTAGCGGTTCCGCTCACGCTGCTCGATTGGACGTGCCAGCTCGCGTCGTACCACCTCGCGGCGCTGGCGGCGCACCTGCCGCTGGGGATCACCGGCAGTCTCGTCGCCCTGCTGGCGGTGAACGTGGGACTCGTTATCCGCGTCACGCCGGGCAATCTGGGCGTGTTCGAGCTCGCGTATGCCGGCGCGGCCCACTCGTTAGGCGCACCCAAGGACGCCGCGCTGGCCGTCGGACTGCTGATCCACCTGGCGCAAGACATTCCCACCATGGTGCTGGGTCTGGCGGCCGGCTGGCGCCTCGCCTTCGCGCCTAACCGTGCACCCGGCTCGGCGCCGGGCCAGCCTGTCGTCGCGCACTCCCGCATCCCCTCGCTGTCCTCAGGAGAGACACCATGATTGCCTTGCTGCTGCTCCTGGTCGCGGCCGACTCCACGCTTGCGCCGCGCCGCATTCCGCTGGCGCCGAAAGAAACGCTGACCGTGACCACCGCGTCGCCCGAGGCGGCGGGGACGGGATCCCAGCCGTCCGCCGCTCCGGTCGTGCTCCTGCCGGGCCTCATCGGTGCGTCGTTCGGGTACAGGCGTGTCGCGCCGCTCCTGGCCGCCGCGGGACACCCGGCGTATGTCGTCGAGCCGTTAGGCGTGGGCACCTCGTCGCACCCGGCCGACGGTGACTATGCGCTGGACGCACAGGCCGACCGCGTCGGCGCCATCCTCGATTCCTTGGGCGTCCGGCGGGCGATCATCGTTGGGGCGAATTTCGGCGCAGCCGTAGCGATGCGGCTTGCCTACCGCCGTCCGGAGTGTGTTGCCGGCGTCGTGCTGCTCGATGGAGGTCCGGTCGACCGCTCCTACACGGAGGGCGTGTCGACCGCGATGAAGCTTGCGCCATTGCTCCGTCTCTTCGGCGCGGGCGGCATCGTCAAGAAAAAGGTGCGCAGCGCGCTCGCCAACGCGTCGGCCGATTCATCGTGGGTGACGAGAGACGTCGCGGATGCGTACGCCCGCCCCATCGTCGCGGACCTGGGCGCATCGATCCACGTGATGCAGGCGATGCAACGGGCGCGCGTCGCCGAGCCGCTGCGAGACAATCTGTGGCGTATCGCGCAGCCTGTGCGCCTGCTCATCGGTGCGTCGAATCGACATGGAGGCATCGGCACCGACGAGGTCGCGCTGCTCTCTTCACGCCTAACGGACTTTCGCGCCGACAGCATCGCCGGATCGGGTGCGTACGTCCACGAGGAGCGCCCCGACGCCGTGGTCCGCGCCATTCTCGATCTTGCCGACGGCGTGCGCGCGAGCGATCCGGCCGCGCGTATCGCGCAAACGCCGGAGTGAAACCGAGTGCACCGTGCTCTCGGCGTTCGCCGGCCGCAACCGGAGGTTCCCGTGATTCCCTCGCTCACGTCGCCGTATCGAGACTGGGGCTTCGTCGCACTCGGGTTCAGCGCCGCTGCCCTCATCGAAATCGGGCTGGTGCTCGTGTCGTCGCACAGCATGGCCGCGCCGGTGCTATTGCGCTGGGCGTGCGCGGCCATCGTCGGACCGCTGGTCGTGTGGAGCTTGCTGCTGGATGCCACGATACCCCATCGCATCGTGCTCGTGATGGGCGCACTGGCGTTCACCGCGTTCGCCGT